>CAWVLE010000281.1:0-7477 GCA_963929805.1 uncultured Eubacteriales bacterium
CGGTTTGTATATTGTCCGACGCCTCAACCGCGGGCGGACGCGCTCTTCCGTCAGCGCGCGGCGAGCGCCTGCGCGATGGCCGCCTGATGCAGCGGGCACACGCGGTTGGTGCCGTGGGTGCGGCTGTTGGTAAAGTGAATGCAGTGGTGTCCGTCAAAATTGTTGGTGGTGATCGAGCCCGAGCCGTGCGGCATGCAGTTCATGGACGCGGCGTAGCGGGTATCCCCGATCGACACCCATATGGCGCGCCGGTCCCAGGACCACTTGCCCCCGCACGCCTTTTTCATGGCCGCGGTATCGGCGGCGGTCAGCGGCTGCACGTCGGCGTGGTTGGTGCCGCCCGAGCGGTACACGCGCCAGCTTATGCCGGTCTTCACGTCGGTTACCACCGCGGTGGAGCCGCGCGCGAACAGCGTGGATATGTTGCTCTTCCACCAGTCCATCTCCTTCACCTCGCCGCTGGCCGGCTTGGCCGTGCTGGCGCCGCTGGCCGAGAACTTGGGCGCGTCGGAGGCGTAAAGCGCCTTTTGCGTCTTTTCGTCGGCCACGCCCGTCTGTTCCAGCGTGGCCGCGGATTGGAAATCCTTTACCGCCTGGGTGGTCTGGGTTAAATAGTTGCCGCCGATGTCGCCGTAAAACCAGCCCAGCTCCTTTAGCCGGGTCTGCAGTTTTTTCACCGCCTCGCCGGTGTCGCCCGGCCGGAGCGTTTCGTATTGGGAAGGCTGCGCCTGGGGCGCGCCGTCCGCTTCGTCCTGCGCATCGTCGTTCGCTTCATCCTGAACGGGCGGCTCGACCGCGTCCTGCGGGGGGTTGGCGGTACACGCGCTCTTTTTCACAAATCCGGTCACGCCGTCTGCGAGCACCTTGGCCCACGCGCCCCGCGTAGAGTAAAGCGATATTTCCTCGCCCGCCGATAATTTTTTAAGCTTTTTGGATGAGGTGCTGTTGGATTTATACAGGTACGCCGCCTTTTTAAGGTAGATGGTCTTAAGCTGCTCCTGCTGCGGCTGCGCGCCCAGCCGCGCGCGCAGTACAAATCCGGTCTGCCCGTCGTAGCGCACCTTGGACCAGTTGCCCTTGGAGGACAGGCGCGTTACGGCCGTGCCCACCGGCAGCTTTTTAAGCTTTTTGGATGAGGTGCGGTTGGATTTATACAGATACGTGGCCTTTTTTACGTATACCGTGGCCGCCTTCGCCGTGGATGATGCCGCCTCTCTGGCCAGGGCGGGCGCGCTCGCGCCCATCGCCAGCATGAGCGCCAGAGCCAACAGGCATCCCAGGTATTTTTTTAATCCCTTCATGTTTCGCTCCCTTCCCAATTTCCCGTTTGTTGGTGGCGGTCTGCTTGCCCGCATTATATTACAAATATATTTCAAAATCAAGTCAAATGGTTACAACTTCGGTTGAGTATAGCATTTTTGTCGAAAGTTAGGCAAAGATCCGCCCCACATGTGGCCATGCGTGGCTTTTTTGCGGCAATCAATTGTAAACCTCGCTTTTAAAAATGGTTGACAATTGAGCGGAGTAGGGGTATACTTTTGCATATTGCGAAGGGGGAGGCGGGCGCATGACGGCGCGAGATAAGCTGTTGGAGCTGTTGGAGCGGGGAAAAGGCGCGTATTTTTCGGGCGAGGAGCTTGCGCGCGAGCTTAGCATATCGCGCGCGGCGGTATGGAAGGCGGTCAGCGCGCTGCGCGAGGCGGGCTACGCGATAGACGCGGCGCCCAACAGGGGATACTGCCTTTCGCGGGAAAGCGACATACTTTCGCGGCAGGGCATAAGCAAATATCTAAACGCGCGCTGCGCCGGGCTGGAAATAGAGGTATTGCCCACGCTGGGTTCCACCAACGCGGCGGCGCGCGAGCGGGCGGAGGCCGGCGCGGCGGAAGGGTTAACCATTATATCCAACGAGCAGACGGCCGGGCGCGGGCGGCGCGGGCGCAGTTTTTATTCGCCCGGCGGCGCGGGGGTATACATGAGCGTGCTTTTGCGGCCGAAGGAGTGGTCGTTTGAGCGCTCGGGCGCGCTGACGGCGGCGGCGGCGGTGGCGGCGTGCGAATCGATCGAGGCGGTTTCCGGCGCGCGGGCGGGCGTAAAGTGGGTAAACGACGTATATATCGGCGAAAAAAAGGTGTGCGGCATTTTGACGGAGGCGGTGTTCGGGCTGGAAGGCGGCGTTATGGAATACGCCGTGGTGGGCGTGGGCATAAACGCCTATCCTTCGCGCGCGGGTTTCCCGCCGGAGCTGGAGCCGATCGCGGGCACGGTATTGCCCGCTTCGCAGCCCGACGCGAAAAACCGCCTGGCGGCCGCTTTTTTAAACCGGTTCATGGCCTATTACGCCGCGCCCGATCCGGCGGAGTGCATGCAAAAATACCGCGCGCGCAGCCTGGCCGTCGGGCGGCGCGTGACGGTGCTGTCCGGCGGGAAAGCGGTCCAGGCGCAGGCGCTGGACATAGACGCGCATTGCCGATTGCTGGTGCGCTATGACGACGGCACGCAGGCCAAGCTGTCCTCGGGCGAAATCAGCATACACTTTGGCGGCGGCGCTTAAGGCGCGCCGTACAAAAGGAGGCGCGCTTTGAGCGGAAGAAGTTTTAACAGGACGCGAAACATGGCGCTGTGCGCGCTGTTTACCGCGCTCACCTGCGCGGGCGCGTTTATTCAAATCCCCATACCGGTGGTGCCCTTTACGCTGCAATTTCTCTTTACCACGCTCGCGGGGCTGCTGCTGGGCAAAAAGCTGGGCGCGCTTTCGGTGGCGGCATACGTCGCCCTCGGGCTTGCCGGGCTGCCCGTGTTCGCGGGCGGGGGCGGGCTATCCTACGTGTTAAGGCCCAGTTTCGGCTACATCATCGGGTTCGCGGCCGGCGCGTACGTCAGCGGGGCGATCGCGGGCGAAGAGGCCCATCCGGGCCGCGCGCGGCTGCTGCTGGCGGGCTTTGCGGGGCTGGGCGTGGTGTACGCGTGCGGCATGAGCTATTATTACTGGATCAGCAATTTTTATCTGGGCGCGCCCATCGGGCTGTGGCCGCTGTTTTTGTATTGCTTTTTGCTGGCCGTGCCCGGCGATATCGCGCTGTGCCTGCTCAGCGCGCTGCTGGCGGGCCGGCTATCCCCCATTATCAAAAGGAACGGGATGTGATTAAACGATGCGCGAGATGGTTACATCGCTTTGCGCGCGCGTGTTGGAGGGCGAAGCGATTACCCGCGATCAGGCCATGCGGCTGTACGGCGCGCCGCTCGAGCCGCTGTGCGCGGCGGCCGACCGGATTCGCCGCCATTTCTGCGCCAACCGGTTCGACCTGTGCGCGATTATAAACGCCAAAAGCGGCGCGTGCGGCGAGGATTGCCGCTTCTGCGCGCAATCGGCCCACAGCGCGGCCGGCGCGGCGCGCTATGGCCTGTTGCCGGACGGGGAGATCCTCAAGCAGGCCGTACGCTGCCGCGCGCAGGGCGTGCCGCGCTTTTCCATCGTCACATCGGGCAGGCGGCTGTCGGACGGCGAGGTGGACGCGCTGTGCCGCGCGGTAAGGCGCGTGGTGGAGGAAACCGGGCTATACGTGTGCGTATCCGTAGGGCTGCTTGACCAGGACGGGTTTTCGCGCCTTAAGCGCGCGGGCGCGCGCCGCGCGCACAACAATTTGGAAACCTCGCGCGCCTTTTTCCCCAGCGTGTGTACCACCCACAGCTTTGAGGACAAGCTTTCGGCCATACGCGCGGCGCAAGGGGCGGGGCTGGAGGTGTGCAGCGGCGGCATAATGGGGCTGGGCGAAACGCCGCGCGACCGCGTCGACATGGCCTTCAGCCTGCGCGAGCTGGGCGTAAAAAGCGTGCCGCTTAACATGTTAAACCCCATACCGGGCACGCCTTTTGCGGGCAACCGGGCGCTGGATATCGCGCAGATGCGCCGCATCGCGGCGGTATACCGGTTTATACTGCCCGACGCCTTTATCCGCCTGGCGGGCGGACGCGCGCTGCTGCCCGACCGCGGCGCGGGCTGCTTTACCTCGGGCGCGAACGCCGCCATTACGGGCGATATGCTGACCACCGGCGGCGTGGCGGCGCAATCGGATCTGGCGCTCGCGCGCGATCTGGGCTATGAAACGGGGCTTTGATATGGCTGGAAAAAAACTGTTTATCACCGGTACGGGCACCGACGTGGGCAAGACCTATGTCGCGGGATTGATCCTTCAAAAGCTGACCCGCTCGGGCGTGCGCGCGGCCTATTACAAGGCGGCCATGAGCGGCAACGAGCGCGGCGCGGACGGCGCGCTGATCCCGGGCGACGCGCTTTACGTAAAGCGCGTATCGGGCGCCGGCCAGCCGCTTGATAAGATGTGCCCCTATGTGTACGAGCACGCCTATTCGCCCCACCTGGCCGCCCGGCTGGAAAAAAACGAGCTGCGCATGGAGCGCGTGCTGGATGGGCTGGACGATCTGCTGAAAAAGTACGACTGCGTCACCGTGGAAGGCTCGGGCGGCATACTGTGCCCGCTGCGCTTTGACGGCCAGAAAATATTCCTTACCGACCTGATCCGCGCGCGGCGCATGCGCTGCCTGCTGGTGTCCGGCGCGGGGCTGGGCTCGATCAACGCGGCGGGGCTGACGGCCCAGTACATGCGCGCGCAGGGCATCGCGCTTGCCGGCATCGTGCTTAACCGGTACCGGGCGGGCGACGTGCTTGACGAGGACAACCGCCGCATGATCGAATACGTCGCCGGCGCGCGCGTGCTCTGCTCGATAGGCGAGGGCGGCGAGATGGATCTGTCCGCCCAGGCGCTTTTATCGCTGTACGATTAAACGCGGGCGCGCTCATCGCTCATTATGGCTCATTATGGAGGAAAAACAATGATCTGGTATCCCTACGCGCAGATGAAAACCATGGCCCCGCCGCTTGAAATTGTAAACGCCCAGGGCGTGTATCTGTACACCCGCGATGAAAAGCTGATCGATTCGATCGGTTCGTGGTGGAGCGTGATCCACGGCTATAACCACCCCGAGCTGACGCGCGCGCTGGTCGATCAGGCGCAAAAGTTTTCCCACGTCATGCTGGGCGGGCTGACCCACGAACCGGCGCGCCTGCTCGCCCAAAAGCTTGAAAGTTATCTGCCCGGCGATTTGGACTACTGCTTTTTTTCGGATTCGGGCAGCGTGGCGGTGGAAGTGGCGCTGAAAATGGCGCTGCAATACTACATGAATATGGGCGGCGCGCGGCGCACCATGGTCATGGCGCTGGAACACGCCTACCACGGCGATACCTTTAAAGCCATGGAGGTGGGCGACGACGAGGATTATCACTTTGTGCTTAAGGCCTATGGCGAAAGCCCGAACGTCGTCAAGGTGCCCACCCGCGTAGAGGCCCTGGAGCGCGCCTTCGAGCGCTATCACGAGCGGCTTAACTGCCTTATCGTGGAGCCGCTTTTGCAGGGCGCGGGCGGCATGCGCATGTACGGATTGGATTTTTTACGGCGCGCCCGGCAGCTGTGCGACCAATACGGCGTGCTTTTGATATTTGACGAGGTGGCCACCGGGTTTGGCCGCACGGGCCGCCGCTTCGTGGCCGATCTGGTGACGCCCGACATACTGGTGCTGGGCAAGGCGCTCACCGGCGGCTACGTCGGCCACGCGGTCACGGTGGCCAACCGCAAAGTGTATCAGGGCTTTTACGACGACAATCCCAACCACGCGCTGATGCACGGCCCCACCTTTATGGGCAACCCGCTCGCGTGCGCCGTGGCGCTAAAATCCATAGAGATATTCGAGCGGGATAATTACCTGTCCAAAATACAAAATATCGAGCGCATTACCCGGCGCGAAATGGCCTCCCTGTCGGATCCGCGCATACGCGAGGTGCGCGTCATGGGCGGATGCGTGTGCGTGGAGGTATACGACGGCGGCATGCTGCGGGATTACCCCCGGTTCGCGCGCGCGCGCGGCGTGTTCAGCCGGCCCTTTCTCAACTGCCTGTACGCCATGGTGCCCTATATAATAGAAGAAGAACAACTGGTAAAGGTGCTGGATACCATGAAGGCCTTTTTCCGGGAAACGGCGCGATAAGCCGTTTTCTCCGCCTTTTTTGCGTACGCCGGACGCCCTCTTTGCGGCCCTACATCAGCTGATGGTAATCGTGCCCCCGGAAAGGATGCTGGCGCCGGCGCTCAGGTATTCAACGTAAAAGCAGTACACGCCGCTTTCCTCCGCGGTAAAGCGATAGCTGTGCCGCCTGGCGGAAACGGTCTGTTCGCCCGCGAATACGCCGTCTATGAACTGGCCGAAGCCGAGCAGGCATTCCTCGTTTGCCTCCAGCTCGATGGTCACCGCCTCGCCGCCGGAAAGCGCAAAGCCCGTTTCGCCTTCCGGGTGCAGCAAAATCATGCAGCCGTTTCCCAGGGCGCATTCCTCAAACCGGCCCTCTTTATCCACGGCCACTTCGGTAATAAGGCGCGGCATAAGCGGAATGGTATGGGCGTTTACCAGCGCCGTGCTTTCCGCGACGGCTTTATCCGCGCTTTCCTGCCGCGCCTGTTCGTAGGCCAGGGCCTCGTCTTCGGTCAGCGCCATCGTCTCCTCGCCGTTCTCGTCCAGATAATGCACAATTCCCTCTTTGTCTATATATTCGTTGCTGACGCCCGTGTGCGCCTCGCTGAGCAGCGCGCCTTTCTCGGCCGCGCTCATCTGCCCGGTGGCGGCAAAACCGTTCCATTTAAAGGCCACGGCGGCCGACGCGGTAATGCACAGGCCGGCGACGGCCGCGGCGGCCAGCCCGGCGGCGGTAGCCTTTCTTCTCACGCGCGCGGCGGGCTGCCGGGCGCGAATTTTGCGCATGACGGCCGCGCTTACCCGCTCGGGCGGCAGGATATCCCTTTCCCGGATTTCAAACGGCATGGCGCCGGCATGGTCCATCATGTCGGATATTCTAATCTTCAACGGTGTAACCTCCTTTTTCCAACAGGGTTTTAAGCTTTGCCCTTCCCCGGCGCAGCTTTGTCTTTACGGTGGAAAGATTGATGCCCATTTCTTCGGCGATCTGCGCGACGGGTTGATAAAAATAATAGTAACGAAAAAAGATTTCGCGCTCGGGATGCTCCATCGCCAATAACGCCTTGCGAATATAGCGGGCCTGCTCGCGCGCTTCCAATTCCCGCTGCGGATTTTCGCCTAAGATCACCAGCGCGTCTAACGCAAGCGGCGTCTTTGCCCCAATTTTGCGCGTGCGTTCTTTGGCTTTGTTTCGGGCGACGCCGTCAAGATAGGCCTTTACCTTGCCGGGCGCGACCCGCTTCGCGTTAACCCATAGCGTAAAGAACACGTCGCAGGAGATTTCCTCGATGTCGCATTCGGACGCGAAAGAGCCGGTGATGTTGTAAATAATCGTATTGACGTAGGCGGCGTAGCGGTTAATAAACCATTCCAGCGCGCGCTCGTCTTCGCGCTTTAGCCTGCGCAGCGCTTCTTGTTCGTCCACGGCGACACC
>CAWVLE010000282.1:0-2518 GCA_963929805.1 uncultured Eubacteriales bacterium
ACGGCCGAGTGTAAGCAGGGCGATAGCGGCGTAAAGGTGGCCGTATTGCAGCAGCGCCTTGAGGAATTGGGCTATTATACCGACAGCATCGACGGCAAGTATAGCGCCGCGGTCAAAAATGCGGTGATCAAATTTCAAAAGTTTAATAACTACATGGTAAACGGTTCTTTTGTGGCGGACGGCGTGGCGACTACGGCGCTTCGCACGTATATGAACAGCAGCGCCGCGCTGAGCGCGCTGGCGGTCAACGGAACGGATACGCTTAAGCAGGGCGCCTATAACGAGGCGACCGCCGCGCGGGTTAAATCGCTTCAGACGCGCTTAAAGAGCCTGTATTATTATACGGGTGCGATAAACGGCACGTACAGCGCGTCGGTTACGACGGCGGTTAAGTATTTCCAATCCGCCAACGGCTTGTATCCCAGCGGCATTGCCTATAGCACAACGCTTAAAAAGCTTGAATCCAACGATCTGGTCGATTACAAAACATATGTGGTAAAGAAGATTTGCTCGTTGGCGTACGACCTGCTTGGCAGGCCGTATAAATCGCGCGCCTCCGGGCCCAGCGCGTTTGACTGCAGCGGCTTTACCCGCTATGTATACAATAAGGCGGCCGGCGTCACCTTGCGCGATTCTTCAAAATTGCAGGCGTCTGATACGCGTTACGCCAAGATTACCGAACTGAAGGAGCTTCAGGCGGGCGACCTGCTGTGCTTTGATACCAGCGCCAGCTTTAAACGGGTGGTCAACCATGTGGGTATTTATGTGGGCGGCGGAAAATTTGTGCACGCATCTTCGAGCAACCGCAAGGTAATCGTCAGCCCGCTCAACGACAGCAGCAATGGCAATTTCTATAAAAAGCGTTTCCTGTATGCGAGGAGAATTATCGGTTGATGAATGACGGGAATTTTTTGAACGGGGGAGTGGGGCGCGCAATGGCGTCCGACTCCTCCGTTTTTGTGCGCGAAGGCGAGCGAATAGACGATTTACAATTGGACGGGCTAAAGATCATCCAGCGTCCGGACGCCTTCCGGTTTGGCACCGATTCGGTACTGCTGGCCGATTTTGCGCGCCCAAAACCGCGGGACAGGGTCGCCGATCTGGGCGCGGGCACGTTGGCGCTTTGCCTTTTAATGGCGGGACATGAAAAACAGGCGGTGTTTGACGCCATTGAAATTCAACCGGAAATTGCGGACATGGCCGCGCGCAGCGTGCGTTTAAATCATCTGGAGAAGCGCATACGCGTATACCAGATGGATATGCGCGAGGCGGCCGCGCGTTTGGGGTATGGGCGTCATACGCTGGTGGTATGCAACCCGCCCTACAGCCCGGCGGGCGCCGCGCTTACCAGCGCCCGAGAGGCCGAGCGCATTGCGCGGCATGCGCAGGATATAACCATAAACGACGTGGCGCGCGCCGCTTCGCAGTTGCTCAAAAACGGAGGCCGCGCGGCGTTCGTCTATCCCGCGCCGCGCCTTTTTGACCTGATGTGCGCGCTGAGGGATAACCGCCTGGAGCCCAAACGTATCCAAATCGTGCAGGACAGGCCGGGCAGCGTGCCTAAACTGGCGCTGCTGGACGCGGTAAAGGGCGCAAAGAGCATGCTAAGCTGGATGGAACCGCTGATCCTGCGCGATGCGGACGGCGGCTGGAGCGCGCAGTGGCGGCGCATTTACCGGGTGGACGCTTAGCAAGAGCCAAACCTGGCCGCGCATAAATAACGGGCTTTTCGCCGGCAAACATGGCTTTGCCGGCGACTTATTTTTGATAAATACCCCCTGTTTTACTTGTTTACGGTTGACGAAAATCTATTTTGCGGTGATAATAAAGAAAGGTAGAAATATGTGGAGGCAGTATGGGGCATACGATTTTCTCCGTGGAGCCGGGCAGCATTGCCGATCAACTGGGCATATTGCCGGGCGACGCGTTGCTTTCGATAGGCGGCGAGCAGATAATCGACTGGATCGATTACCAGGCGCTGTGCTGCGCCGGGCATATCCGTCTGTTGACGGAGCGATCCGGCGAACAGCTGGAGTACGACTTTGAAAAGGATCCCTACGAGCCGCTGGGGCTTACGTTTGGCGATACGTTGATGAGCGGGGTGCGCAACTGCGCGAACCGGTGTATATTCTGTTTTGTGGATCAGCTGCCCGCGTGCGCCAGGCCGAGCATGCGGGTAAAGGACGACGACTGGCGGCTGTCGCTGATGATGGGGAATTTTATAACGCTGACCAACGTAGGCGACAGGGAACTGGAGCGCATTATCCGCCGTAACGCGACGCCGCTGTATATTTCGGTACACGCGACCGACGGCGATCTGCGCGCGCAGTTGCTGGGTTCGCCGCGCGGGCGGCTACTGATGGACCAGTTGGCCCGGCTGGCCCGGGGCGGAATCAGCTTCCACCTGCAGGCCGTGCTGGTGCCCGGGTTCAACGACGGCGCGGCGCTGGAAAAGACCATTGCGGATTTGGCCGCGCTGATGCCCGCGGCGCTCTCGCTTGCGCTGGTGCCGGTGGGG
>CAWVLE010000283.1:0-11610 GCA_963929805.1 uncultured Eubacteriales bacterium
GCGTCCGCGCCGTAAAAATAGGTCAGCTCGTTTAAATACACCGCAAAGCCGATCGCGTCCAGGTCGCGCCCGAACTTTTTCAGCAAATTTCCGTAGGCGCCGCCCGCCAGCACCGCGCGCGGCACGCCCTCCACATAGCCGCGGAAGGTCAGCCCGGAATAGTAATCGGCGTCGTCCACCAGCGAAAAATCCAGCATCAGCCGTTCGCAGTCCGCGCCGCAGCAGCGCATCAGCCGCTCAACGGCTTCCAGTTCGTCCAGCACGCCGTTCATCGCCGGCGTTATGGCGATTCTGCGCGCGCGGCCAAGCGTCTGCGCAAACGGCCCGCAAAGCTTTGAGGCCTCCACCAACAGGCTCGCCGCCGCCGGCGGTATATTGAGCGCCTGCGCCCGCGCGCTTAGCTCGTGTACGTTCTTCGCGCGTATGCATTCGGTCAGCCGGTGCCGCGCCGCGCGGTCCACCGACAGGCTGTTAAGCAATTCCAGTACAAAGCCGATGTGACTGAGCTGCATGATATTGTTGGGCGAAATAATCTGCATGGTCTTTTGGGCCAGGCTGAGCACCTCCGCCTCCGCGTATGTATCCAGCCGCCCGATCGTCTCCAGCCCCAGCTGGCTGATTTCCGGATACGACCGGTTCTGCCCGTCCAGCCGGTACACGTTCTCCACATAGTAAAACTTCTCTGTGGATTGACTTGTGGCGTGGGTATTCTTGGCGATGGACAGCGTAACGTCCGGCTTGAGCGCCTTTACCCGGCCGTCCAGATCGTGAAAGGTTATGATGTTTTTGCTCTTTAAAAAGCTCTTGTTCTGAAGGTAGAGATCGTAATCCTCAAACTTGCCCATGCGGTATTTCTTGTAGCCGTACTGCTCGTACATACCGCGCAGCGTCAGGATAACGCGCTCGTCCTTTTTCTGCCTCGCCTGCCCAAATTGCACCGGCCTCTTCCTTTCCCTATGTGATAAGCCTCTCGGGCCTTTATACGCCAACGCCATTATATGTGACCTTACGGCAATTTGTCAAGTTAATGTTTTATCACGCTACTTTAATAAAGCGCAAAAATTAACTCGCCTGCCCTTGCGCGGCAAGGCTTTGGCGGTATAATAAAAGGCGTTTTACGTGCCGTCGCGCGGCATTACCAAAGCGGGAGAGGATTTAAATATGGACAGGCGCATGCGCGCGTTGCGCGCGGCCTTCCCCCATACCCTGCCGGTACTGGCCGGGTATTTATTTTTGGGGGCGGCGTACGGTATTTACATGAACAAGAGCGGTTTTGCGGCGTGGTATCCGCCGTTAATCAGCCTGACGGTATTTGCGGGGTCCATGCAATTTGTGCTGGTGAATCTGCTTTTATCCGCCTTCAATCCACTGCAGGCGGCGCTGCTTACGCTGATGGTCAACGCGCGGCATCTGTTTTACGGGCTTTCGATGCTGGACAGATACCGGGATGCGGGCCGGTTAAAGGGCTATCTGATCTTTGCGCTGACCGACGAGACCTTTTCGGTAAGCGTATCCGCGCAGCCGCCAGAGGGGGTCGATGGGCCCCTGTTCATGTTTTTCATATCGCTGCTTAACCACGCCTACTGGGTGGCCGGTTCAGCGTTGGGCGCGGGGCTGGGCGAACTGATCGCCTTTAACACGCAGGGCATCGATTTTGTAATGACGGCGCTGTTTATCGTCATCTTTTTAGAGCAGTGGCTCACGCACCGGCCCCGCCTGAGCGCGGGCGTGGGGGTGGCGGTTTCGGCCTGTTTTTTAGCGATTCTGGGGCCGGATAACTTTATCATTCCCTCGATGGCTGGTATTGTGGCGCTGCTTACGCTGCTGCGCGGCAGGATCGAAAAATTAGAGCGGGCGCAGAACGCGCAAAAGGAAGGGGAACGGGCCGCATGAGTGAAACGCAGATGCTGATTACCATACTGGCGGTGACGCTGGCGACGGCGCTCACCCGCTTTCTGCCCTTTATTCTTTTCCCCGCCGGACGGCCCACGCCGCCTTACGTGGCCTATCTGGGGCGGGTATTGCCATACGCGACGGTAGGGCTGTTAATCGTATACTGTTTAAAATCGGTCAGCCTGACGCCCATTCGCGGCGCGTTGGACGAAATTATCGCCATCGCCGTCATCGTCGCCGTGCATTTAAAGTGGCGCAACACGCTCATTTCCATCGCGGCGGGCACGGCGGCCTACATGGTTTTAACCCAGTTGGCGGTGTTTTAACCGATTAACTAAAACGCGGGGGAATTCGCGTCATGCGAATCCCCCGTTATTTATGCGGTTAGTTAATTTGCGCGGCCAGGCGCTTTAGGTTATCCAGGCCGATGCGCGAGCCGGTAAGACAATCTTCCAGCCCCTCAAATTCAATGCTGACGCAGCCGTCGTAGCCCGCCTCGCGTATCAGGCGCATCGCGCCGCGCACATCCACGTCGCCGTGCCCCACAATCGCGCCGCGCAGGCAGCGGCCATGGGTGGTTTCAATCCAGCCGCCGTCGCCCACCAGATCCCTGTCGCGCCGGATATAAAAATCCTTAAAGTGGACCATGGCGGCCAGGGGCATAAGCGCGCGGATCAGCACTTCCGGGTCCTCGTCCACGCACAGGCAATTGCCGATATCCATGGTGCATTTAAAATTGGGCCGGTCTACGGCCAGCACCAGACGCCTGACCCGGTCGCCGCCGTTTATATACCGGCCATGGTTTTCCACCGTGGTGGTTATGCCGTAGGCGGCGGCGTAATCGGCCACGCGGCGGCAGGCGTCCACCAGCGTAGGCAGGTCGCGGTCAAAGTTCTCGATCACGTTTTGCTCGTTGGTGCGCGCGTAGGAGGCCAGGTCGTGGCGTATCACCGCAATGCCCATGCGGTGGGCGCGGTCCACGCCGCGCATAAGCCGGTTAATTTCCGCCTCGTAAGCGGCGGGGTCCTTATCCAGCACGTCGCCCGCCATACAATAGGAGGAAATGGTCAGCCCGGCGCGGCGCGCCGCGTCCAGTATGCGCTCCTCCAGCGCGGGCGCCTTGTCCGCCTCCAGCACAAAGTCCACCAGCTCCACGTGCTCCGCGCCGTTTTCGCCCATCCATTCAATGGCGCGTTCCACGCTCATGCCCGCGCGTATCGCGCCGAGCAGGCTATAGATGCTAAGTCCGATTTTCATTTTTCTCACTCCTCCGTTTTGATTTGCCCGCCAAATCGGGCGGCGGATCGGCCTGCGCGCCATCCGTCCCGTCCTGATCGGGCAGATATACGCTGATGCGCGTGCCCATTCCCTCGCGCGAGAGCACCTTAAAATAGCCGCCGTGGCTGTCCACAATCCACTTGGCTATGGAGAGCCCCAGCCCCGTACCGCCCGTGGAGCGCGCGCGCGCCGGATCCGCGCGGAAGAACCGCTCGAATATGCGCGGCACGTCGTCCGCCCCGATGCCGATGCCGTTATCCTGCACCCAGAACCGGCTGAGCCCGTCGCGCCCTGCGCCCAGCGTGATGCGGCCGTCCCCGGGCGTGTATTTAACCGCGTTGTCGATCAGTATGCGCGCGGCCTGTTTAATAAGCGCCGCGTCGCCCACGCAGCGCGCCTCCTGTTCCAATTTAAGCATAAATTTGTGCGTCCTGTCGATCATGCGGTATTCTTCGTACACTTCGCGCATCAGCGCGCCCAGGTCGACCGGTTCGAATTTCAACTCGGTGCGGCCGCTGTCGCCCCGTGCCAGAAACAGCAGCTGCTCCACCAGCCGGTTCATATTTTCCGCCTCGGTCTTGATGGCCGCCAGCCCCTCGTCCAGCACCTGTTCGTCGCGCTTGCCCCAGCGCACCAGCATGCCCGAATAGCCCTGTATCACCGCGATGGGCGTGCGCAGTTCATGCGAGGCGTCCGACACAAAGCGCATCTGTTCGCGATAGGCGTCGCGCATGCGCGCAATCAGGCTGTTAATCGCCTGTTCCAGGCCCTTTAGCTCGCGGTCGCCCGTGCTGAGAAAGGCGTCCGGGGCGGAGGGGCTGAGCGAGGCGATCGCGTCTTCCAGGTGCTGAAACCGGGTCTGGTCAAAGCGCACGCCGCTTAACCGCTGCGCGGTCTGGGTCATCTGCCTGAGCGGGCGCAAAAGGCGCGCCGCGCGCCGCTTGAACGCGCCGTACTCAAACAGCATCATGACGGTTTCCAGCGCGGCCAGCGCGGCCATGAGGTTAAGCCCAATCGCCGCGAACGCGCCCAGCGGCGTCTCGACCATTTCTCCGTCCGCGCCGGTAAAGCGGTAGCGGGCCGAGCGCAGCGCGCCGGGCATGCCGCCCTCGTCTATGACCAGCGCGCGCTCGATATCCCAGGTAAACGCGCCGCGTTCGCTTATCTCGGCCCAATAGCAGAACCCGCCAAGCGAAAGCGCGGCGACCGCCACATCCAGCGCCAAAAACACAAAAAACAGCCTTAGCACCCAGCTACGGCCAAACCGGCGCGCGATGGAGGTCATTCGCCTGTTTTCGCTCATATTCGCCCCTTCACCCGCATTCCGCGCTGCGGGCGAGGGGGGTTCCCCTTCCCCGCCCGCGCGATTATTTTAGCGTATCACGTAGCCCACGCCGCGCACGGTGTGTATCAGCTTTACGCCCAGCGCCTCGTCCAGCTTGCTGCGCAGATAGCGGATATACACGTCCACCACGTTGGTTTCGCCCATGTAGTCGTAACCCCACACGCGTTCCAAAAGCGTGTCGCGCGAGAGCACGATGGACTGGTTTTCCATCAGGGTTTGCAACAGCGCAAATTCGCGATTGGTCAGCTCCACCTCGCGCCCGGCGCATTTTACCTGATGGCGCGCGGTATCCAGCGTCACCTCGCCGCATTTTAGCACCGCGCCGGGCGCGGCCGCGGGCGCGCGTTTGCGGTTACAGACGCGTATGCGCGCCAACAGTTCCTCGATGGAAAAGGGCTTGGTGATGTAATCGTCCGCGCCCATATCCAGCCCGGTCACCTTGTCGGTTACGCCGTCGCGCGCGGTCAGCATGATGACCGGCGTCTGGCTGGTTTTGCGAAGCCGGCGCAGCACTTCCATGCCGTTTATGCCGGGCAGCATGATATCCAGCAGCACCAGGTCGTACTCCGCGCTCTGGGCCATGTCCAGCCCTATCCGGCCGTCGGCCGCCTTGTCCACCTCGTAGCCTTCGTGCCGCAGTTCCAGCTCCACAAACCGGGCGATTTTTTCCTCGTCCTCAATCAGCAGGATTTTCACCACGCCGCCCCCTACGCGTTATTGTTCATCGCCGTCCTTATTGGCGCCGCCTACGACCTCCTTACGGATATCGTCGGCCATTTCGGAAGCCTTTTCCATTACCTTATTTACGCTTTGGGTAAACTGCGCGCCGCGAAAGCTGTACCTGAAGCCAAAGAACAGGCCTACGATCAATAGCGGCACGACCAAATACCACATGAAGATCAGCAAAATCACCAGCACCAAAACGGGCAGCGAAAACAGTTTGTTGCCGTTTTTAAAGACATCGACAAAGCATCCGTTTAATTTTTCCAGAAGTCCGGCGGCCTGACGGCCCAGGTAACTCATGTTATCGGCGAACTGGCTCTTTTTTGGGGGCTCGGGTTCGGGCGCGCTTTTTTGGGTGGAATAATCCTTCCCGCCCGAATTGATTTTGCCCTCGTTTTCCAAAAAAACGATCGCGTCCAGCAAATCCCAATCGGACGCCTCCAGCGCGCGTTTGGCCTCGTCATAGCTTACGTTTGCCTTCTCGCGCAGTTTTTCTACCATTTCATAGTGATCCATCGTTCCCGCCTCCTGTTATTTCCTCGTTCCTGATCGCGGGATAAATATACCGCGCGCGCCTTAACCGCGCCTGAAAAAAACATTAGAAATCCATTAAAATACGCCGGGGTTTTATGAATGCGCAGGCCTTCAGCCGTAGATAAATTCGCGCAACAGCTGGCGGTTCTTTTCAAAATCGGGCCAGATCGCCCATACGCCGTCGCGCGTACCGCTTTCATACGTGCCGTCCGCCGGCAGGCGCAGTTGGCTTATGCCGCCCCCGCCCAGCAGTATTTTGCCGCCCAGCAGGCCCATCTGCGCCACGGATACGTTTGTGGTTACCACTTTCAGCGCCTCCGCGGCGAACGAGGCCAGGGTGATTGGGTTTTTGGTTTTGCGCACTTTGGCGATTAGCGCCTCGATCACGGTTCTCTGGCGGCTGGCGCGCATATAATCCGAATCCAGCTTGCGGATGCGCGCGTAGAACAGCGCGTGCGTGCCGCTTAAGTGGATATTGTCGCCGTATTCGGTCAGCGGTTCCATCTTTACGCCGTTATATACCCGGTTTTTTTTATAGGCCTTGCTCAGCGACTGGTTGATCGCGTCCATTTCCTGCTCGGTCAGGCTTACCTCTATGCCGCCCACGCTGTCGATCAGCGACGCGAAGCCGGAAAAGTCAACCGCGGCATACCGGGTGATGTTCATGCCAAATGCCTCGTTAACCGTGCGCATGGCCAACTCCGGCCCGCCCAGGCGGTACGCGGCGTTGAGCTTATGGGCGCCCTCCTCGCCCATATCCACCATGGTGTCGCGCATAATGGAGGTCAGCTTTACCTCGCCGCGATCGCTGATGGAGGCGATGATGATCGAATCGCTGCGCCCGTAGCCGGATTCTTCTTTATCCGTGCCCAGCAGCAGTATGTTGGTCCAGCCGCCCGGCAGCGCCGTGTTTACCGAAAGCGAGGCCGCTTCGCGCCCAAACAGATCGGGCATGGCCACGTTTCCGGAAATGAGCATAAAGCCCGCCCACACCACAAAAAGCGCTACCGCAAAATGAATCAACCGCTTAACGCAGCCCGGTTTACGGCGCGCGCGCGCGCGTTCCTTTCCTCTATATGGTTCGTAATACATCCGTTTCCCTCTCAGCGTAGTTTTTATTTTGGAATTTTCGTTTGGGTTTTAATTTTTCATTTGGGCGGCGGCGAACGCGCTTGCGCGCATCTGGCCGTCCTCCGTCACCCATATTGCGCCCACCTCGTTTAGCGAGTCAACCAGCTCCAGTCCCGATTCGTAATCCATCAAAAACAGCGCGGTGGACAGGTAATCGGCCAGCGCGCTGTCGCGCGCGACTACGCTTACCTGCAAAAAATCGCCGCCCGGCATCAGCGTATCCGGGTCGATGATGTGGTGGTAATCCACGCCGTCCACCGTGTAATAGCGCTGATAGCCGCCGCTGGTGACCACGCAAAGACCGGCCGCCTCCACGACGGATAAAATATCCTGCCCGCCCGAGCGCGCGCTGACCGGGTCCAGCAGCCCCACGCTCCAGCCTGAACGCCCGTCAAGCGGCGCGGCGCCCGCGCGGATATTGCCGCCCGCGTCGATCAGATAGGAGGGCATCAGCGTATCCAGAAGCTGCGCGGCGCGCTCCACCGCATAACCCTTGCCCACCGCGCCCAGATCCAGCGCAAAATCGCCCGCCAGGCGCACGGCGCCCGCCTCCCGGTCTATTTCAATCAGGCCGGGGTCGGCGTCCCGCGCGGCCTCGCTAAGTTCGTCCATGCCGGGCAGGGCCACGCCCTCCTGGCGGTACCGGCTCCACACGGCCAGCACGCGCCCCAGCGCGATGTTGACCCGCCGCCGCGCCGTCTCATAATATTGCGCGCAAAAGTCGATCAGATCGATCAGCTCGCCGTCCACTTTAAGCGGCTGGCCCTGCGCGTGGTTCAGCGCCCACACGCCGTTTACGCCCGGGTGCTCCTCATAGCAGTCAAACAGCGCGTCCAGGCGCACAAGCTCCGCGTGGGCCGCCTCGGCCGCCTGGTCAAACTGCGCCTGGCTGGACGCGTAGCCGGTTATGGTGACCACCGTATCAAACACGTCCCAATAAACGACGCTGTATTTTTGATTTTGTTGCGCGCACCCGCCCGCCAGCGCCAAGACCGCCAGCGCCAGCGCGCACGCGATTACTTTTTTCAACATAGATAAACCGTATCCTTACGCCCGTCAATTGATATAATGCATTATAGCATATGCGCGGCGCGCGCGCATTGTTTTTTACAGGGAAATACGGTAAAATGGAGCGGGTGATTACGCTTGAACAGAAACGACGCTTTATTAATCGCGGCCCTGCTTTTATGCGCGTTGCTGGTAGGCGCGCGTTTTGTGCTTGGCGAAACCGGGGCGCGCAGCGCGCTGATCGAGGTAGACGGCGTCGCGGTTGGCGAAATGTTGCTGGGCTCGCCCGCCGTTTTCCAGGGCGAGGGCGCGGCCGGGCCCTTTACCGTAGAGGTTACGCCGGAGGGCGTGCGCGTGACGCAAAGCGCCTGTCCGGACCAGCTGTGCGTGCGCCAGGGCCTGATTTCGCGCGCCGGGCAAAGCGTCGTATGCCTGCCCAACCATCTGTGCGTCACGCTCTCGGGCGGCGATGAAAGCCAGACGCCCGACGCAATCGCCTATTAGGAGGAACGCCCGTGGCCAAACGTATCGCATATCTTTCCGTGCTGACCGCGCTTGCGCTGATTCTCAGCGCCGTGGAGCGCATGTTCCCGCCCCCGGTAGCCCTGCCCGGCGTGCGGCTGGGGCTGGCCAATTTGTGTACGCTGGTCGCGCTGTACGCCATGGGCGCAAAAGAGGCGGCGCTGGTATCGGTGGTGCGCGTCGCGCTGTCCGGCGCGCTGTTCGGCGGCGCGTTTTCCTTTATCTACGCGTTGTCCGGCGCGCTGCTTGCGCTGCTTGCCATGATCCCGTTAAAAAAAAGCGGCGCGTTTACCCCCGTGGGGGTATCGGCCGCTGGCGGCGCGGCGCACAACATGGGCCAGCTGGCCGTGGCCGCCGTGGCGATGGGCGCCGCCAGGATATGGTATTACGCCTGCGCGCTGCTTGCCGCCGGTACGATATCGGGCGCGCTGACCGGAGCTGTCTGCGCGTTAACCATTAAGCGCCTGTGGCCGGACGCCCTTGGCCCCCGCCCACCCAGATAGCCCCGCCTTACAGGCGTTCGCTTCTGCGCTTTAGGTATATTACGCCCAGCAGCATCAGCGCGGGAAACACGATGGCGAACAGCAGCCCGCTTTTTAAACCCGCCTGCGTAAACTCGCCCGTTTTAAACAGCCCGCCTATGGCGCCCAGCGCGCCGTTTTCCACCGCGCTGGATATCCAACCCACAATACCGGGGCCGCTGGAGCAGCCCACGTCGCCCGCCAGCGCCAGTATCGCGAACATGGCCGTGCCGCCCTGCGGATAGCTGCGCGCGGACAGACTGAGCGTGCCCGGCCACATGATGCCCACCGACAGTCCGCACAGCGCGCATCCCACCAGCGAAAGCAGCGGCCAGGGCGCGAATACCGCCGTCAGATAGCTGAATATGCACAGCCCTGCGCTCAAAAGCAGCGCGGCGCTTAGATTAATCCTGGACCCCTTTACGCCGTAAAACAGGCGCGCCACGCCCATCAGCGCCGCGAAGGCGCACGGGCCCAGCAAATCGCCCACCGTCTTATCCACGTTAAGCCCGATTTCCGCGAACAGGCTGGACCACTGTGCCATCGCCTGTTCCGCCGCGCCCGAGCTGACCATCAGTATCAGCAGCACCCAGAACACGCCGCTGGAAAACAATTTGCCAAGCGGCGCGCGCCCGCCGCCCTCGCCCGCGAGCACGTTAAGCGGCACCCGGCTGAACAAATAGATGTTAAATACCGGCACAACCGCCCACACGATGGGCAGAAAGCGCCACGCGTCGTGCCCCGCCGTCACAAAATACAGCGTGCTGAGCAGCACCACGCCCACCTGCCCCCAGGAATAAAACGAGTGCAGCAGGCTCATCGCCGCCGCCTTTTCCTCGCCGGGCGAGGCCTCCACAATGGGGCTTATCAAAACCTCGATCAGCCCGCCGCCCACGGCCATGAGCACCGTGGCGATAAGCAGCCCGGCGTACGCATTGTTCATCACAAACGGCAAAACGCCCATCAGCGCCAGTCCCGCCGCGGCAAACACATGCGCCGCCACCACCGGAATGCGGTAGCCCGTCTTATCGATAAAGCGGGCGGCGGCCAGGTCTACCAAAATCTGTACGCCGAAATTGACCGATATGATCAGCCCGATGCGCTCGAGCGATATGCCGAACTGGCTTTGAAAGGTGGCGAACAGCAGCGGCGCCAGGTTTACCACAATCGCCTGCGTGATATAGCCCAGGTAACTTGCGTAAATGGTGTGCTTGAACGTAAAACGCATTTGCCTCAATCTCCTTATCCGGGGGCGCGCCGCGCGCCGCCGCCGGTCTTTTCGCGGTAAGACGTTGGTTTCCGGGCAGCTCATCTGCCGGATGGCGTTGACGGATCCGTTTTTCCAATTTATAATATTCTTATATCACAATATTCACATAGGGGAGTGCGGCCGACCATGAAACGCGCCATCGTATCGCTGCTGACATTTATACTTATTCTAACCGCGCTATGCGCGCAGCTGAGCGCCGCAACCGCCGAAGAGGGCTACCTTGCCCTGGAACGGGGCGCTCAGGGCGAGGCGGTCTCTACCCTTCAGCAGTCGCTTATCGATCTGGGCTATCTTGCCCAGGACGAAGCGGACGGCGTCTACGGCATTAAAACCTTTGAGGCCGTTTGCGCCTTCGAGCTGGTAAACGATTTAACCAGCGACGGCGCGGCCGACGCGCAGATGCTCGCGCTGTTGTATTCGCCCGACGCGCTGGCCGCGCCCGATCCGCTCGATCAGGTGGTGTACATCGCGCCCTACAGCGGGCAGCGGTATCACAGCAGCCCCGATTGTTCCGGCCTGCGCAACGCGCGCAGCGTGGAAGGCATGTTCCTAACCGGCGCCGAAGAATACCTTACGCCCTGCAAGATATGCTATTGACGCGCGGCGCGCTGCACGATGCGGCAGGTGGATTCTTCGCCAAGCGTGCCGTCCAAAATAATCTGGCCGATGCTGTCCGCGCTGATTTGCCCGTCCAGCGGGTTTTTCACGCTTACAATATGCCCGCGTATCGAGGCGTTTACCTCGCTGCGCTCAAAGGCCAGATCCGCGTCCACCATCTCGCAATCCTCCAGCGTCAGGGCGCGGGCGTAGCAAAGCGGCTGGGTGCCGATGATCTTGCAGCGAACCAGCCTTAAATTTTCCGAATACCAGGCAAGGTACTCGCCCCGGATAACGCTGTCGTACACGGTCACGTTTTTGCTGTGCCAAAACGCGTCCTTGGTGTCCAGGTTGCTGTCGCGTATGGTCATATTTTCCACGTATTGAAAGGAATATTTGCCCTTCATGGTAAGCCGCGCAAGTTCTATATCGCGGCTGTTCAAAAAGGGGTACTCCGATTCCAGCGTACAATCGGCCATGTAAACGCCCCGGCTCATCCAGCCAAATTCCGGGGAGTGGATTTCGCACGCGTTCAGGCGCACGCCGTCGCACTCGCGCACCGCCTTAATGCCGTTAAGCAGGCACTTATCGATGCGTATATCCCGGTCGTACCACAGCGCGGCGCGGCAGCCCTGGGTCATTTCGCAGCCCTCCAGCGCGGCGTTCGTCACATGCCACAGCGGGTAGCGCAGGTTCATATAGCAGTTTTTCACGCTTAAATCGCGCGCCTCTTTCATGGCCGATTCGCCGTCGGCCGGCCCGTCAAAGCGGCAGTTTTCAATCTGCGC
>CAWVLE010000284.1:0-8419 GCA_963929805.1 uncultured Eubacteriales bacterium
CTTCGTCCGTAATCGCGTAGCCGTCGATAATCTGGTTAACGCTGGGCGGTTCATCCTTTAACAGGTTGATAACCGGCGCATCCTGAATGCCATAGGCAGAATAGTAATCGTCAAACTTATAGCCGTCGCCCAGCAAAGCGTCAGTCAGCACCAGCCTCCGGTTGGGCACGCGGAAACTGTCGGCTACGATCAGCCCGTGTAAACTGGAGGAGAGCACGGTTTCGCACTGTGCGATTTTTTTTAATACCGCCTTGGGCTCCTCGGTTAGATCGATCAACACGGAATGTTCATATCGCTCGGCCAGGGCGGCGAAGGCCGGCTCCTTTCGCTCCTTAAAGTGCGGTATAACGCCCAGGCTGTACCGTTTTTCAATTTTCCCCAATTCCAGTTCGCTTGCCAACAGCCCGCCATCCCCCGTTGGAATATCCAGCGGCCGGCCCAGTATTTTGGAAAGGCGTTCGCGCGTAAGTTCTCCCCGCACACACTTTATGCGCATGTTGGAGCGCAGCGCAATTTCGTCTTCCTTGGGGTAGCGTATAAAACCGGTAGACCAGATGTGAAGCGGGATCGTCATGGAAAGCGCGCGTCCGCCGGCCGCGCATACGCCGCGCGGCGCCTTAGACCGCGCCGGGAAAAATGTGCTCAAATAGCTTCCGATGCCCGTGGCGTTACAGCGATAGCGGTGATGATTGGCCTGAACGCGTACCCCAAACAATTCCCCAAACAAAATTTCATTGAGCAGATCGCCCATATTGCCAATTTCAGAATAATACAGTTCCAGGTGTTTCATGCATTCCCCATGCCTTTATACCATTGCCCGCGCTGCGGGAAACATGGTAATTATAGTATTATAATTTATTATAATCCGAACGCCCCATATTTTTCAAGATTGTTTAGTTAAGAAAAACTATCTGCACATAACAAAAGCGCCGCATAACGCGCGGCGCTTCAAAAATATGGCTTATGGAAAACCGTCAGGCAAATTCGGGTATCCAGCTGCCGTGCGCCTCAAACAGCGCGTCGCACAGCTTTACGATATCGTCCATGGATAACTCAGCCGCCGTATGCGGGTCAAGCATGGCCGCGCGATATACGTCTTCCTTGCGGCGGCTGTGCGCGGCCTGAATGGTAAGCAGCTGCACGTTGATATTGGTGCGGTTGATGGCGGCGCACTGTTCGGGCAGATTTCCGACATAGCAGGGATTTACGCCGTTGCGGTCCACCATGCAGGGCACTTCTACGCAGGCGTTTGACGGCAGGTTGGAAATTACGCCCCGGTTGAGCACGTTTCCGCCGATACGGTATGGCGCGTCGGTCTCCATCGCCTCGATAATGCCGGAGGCATACTCGCTGGTACGGGTATGGCTAAGCGTATCGTCGGCGACCAGTTGCTTGCGCATGTCCTCCCACCTCGCTATCTGCTTTACGCAGCGGCGCGGGTATTCGTCCAGCGGAATGTTGTACCGCTCAATCAGTTCCGGGTATTTGGATTTGATAAACCAGGGCGTGTATTCGGCGTTATGCTCGCTGGATTCGGTAATATAATAGCCAAACCGTAGCATCATCTCGTAGCGCACCTTGTCGTTCGGGTTGCCCTGCTCGCTCTTCCCATCCAGGAAATCGCGCGCGCGGCGCTTAATCATCGGATAAAGATCCGCGCCCGAGGCGTCCGTGCATTCGAGCAGCCATGCCTGGTGGTTAATGCCGGCGATTTTATGACGGTATCCCGTAAGGTATTCCTCCATACCCAAATCCTTAAGCAGCCCGGGCGCGCAAACCTGCACGCTGTGGCACAGGCCCACGGTTTTTACCCGCGTATAGGTTTGCAGATATCCGGTCAGCATGGCCATGGGGTTTGAATAGTTCAATAGCCAGGCGCGCGGGCAGACCGCTTCGATATCCTCGGCGAAATCCTCCAGCACGGGAATGGTGCGCAGCGCGCGGAAAATGCCGCCGATGCCCAGCGTATCGGCAATGGTCTGGCGCAGGCCAAACTTTTTGGGTACCTCAAAATCGGTTACCGTACAGGGCTCATACCCACCCACCTGTATGGCGTTGACCACATAGTCTGCGCCTTCCAGCGACTCGCGGCGGTTCAAATGCGCGTGTACCTTCGCGCCGCACCCGGTATTTTTGGCGATGTTTTTGAGCATACGTTCCGAATCTTCCAATCGGACCGGATCGATGTCGTGCAACGAAATATCCAGGTTTTTAATCCCCGGCGCCAGCATGCAGTCTCCTAACACATTTTTGGCAAACACGGTGCTGCCCGCACCCAGAAAAGCAACGCGAGGCATGGCTACATTCCTCCCCATACTATTTACGCTGTTTTTTCCGCGCGCCCTGCGCGGCGTTGATAAGCACATTATATAAAATTTGTCCTTGAAATACAGCGTCCTAATGTTGCATAATATAGGCGAAATGTTGCATGTTCACTACGGGAGGCAGCACATGAGATTTGGAACCGAGTCTGACGTCGCGGCGGGCGGGCTGTGCGTAACCCAGTTGGGCTTTGAGGCGTGCCATCCGGGGCATGCCTACGGGCCGGCCACGCGCGACTATTATCTAATCCATCTGATTGAGTCCGGGCGCGGACGTTATACGGCGGGCGGCAAGACGTATACGTTAAGCCGCGGGCAGGGGTTTATCATCTTTCCTGGGCAAATAACCCTATATCAGGCCGATTTTGACCAGCCGTGGCGTTACGGCTGGATTGGCTATGCGGGCGCGGGCGCAGCCGCGCTTACGCGCCGTATGGCCCTGTCATCCGACCGGCCGGTATTCTCGCTGGAAAATGTGGATGCGCTGCTAACCGTCATCCGCACTGCGGAAGAGGAGGCGAGCGTCAATCTTCTGGGCGAATTATGCGCGCTGGGCGGGCTGTACCGTTTTATGGGATGCCTGGCTCAACAGTTAACCGCGCGCGGCGGCGCGCATGCCGCCCTCGCGTCGCACGAATGCTATGCGAAGGCGCTATGGTACATAAACGGACAATATGCGCGGCCCATACGCGTAACCGACGTAGCCGCGTTTGTGGGGCTAAGCCGTTCGCAGCTGTTTCGCGTATTTAAGGCGTATGGCGGGCTTTCGCCCCAGGCGTATCTTAACCAGGCGCGTTTAAATGCCGCGCGCGATATGTTGACCGGCACATCTTTAAGCATAGAGCAAATCGCGCGCTCCACCGGCTTTTCCTCCGCCGAACGGCTGGGCAAGATGTTTCGCCAAAAATACGCGCTGGCCCCGCTTTCCTTCCGCAAACGGGAAAGGGCGCAGGGCCAGACAAAAGGGGCGTTTTAGCGCAGGTCGAACAAGTCCGTATGGCTTTGCAGGTTCAATTCATCAATCGTCGATGCGCCATACGCCACGATCACGTGGTCGGGCCGGGTTTGGCGTACAAATTCCATCAGGCTGCCGGTAAACTGGCGCAAATCCACCACATCCAGATACTCCACGCCCAGCGCCAGAAACGGGGCCACCACGTTTGAGGAAGAATCGCGCACCAGCAGCACCCGCTCGCCGCCGTCGTTTCGCAGGTTGTGAATGCGCGTAAGCGGGCGGCTGCCGTACATATAGGCCGAATAGGGCGTGCGGTTATAGTAATCGCGCACGTCCAGATTCCACGGGTCGAACATGATGTCCTCAAACCGGCCCTGCAAATCCACGCCCGCGCTGGGCACTTCCAGATGCAAAAGCGTATCGAAAGCGGGCGTAATCAGGCTGAAGTCGTCCGGCTCCACATAGCCTTCGCCCGTCTTTTTCCCCTGCGAACCCAGGAAAAAATCCTCCAGTACCTCGATATTGTATTTGCGCGGATCGGTGACCTCCACCTCTATGGACGAACCCAGCCGGTCGCGCAGCGCGCGCGCGAACACCCCGCTTACCCACAGCCCGGTTTCGCTCTTCCAATGGTGGTCGGTGCGGTAAAAAAGCGCGTAATAATCGTCAAACGCGGCGTGTAGTTCCTCGCGTATATCCACATATTCCACGCCCAGCGCGCTCAGCCCTTCCAGCAGGCGGTCGGCGTTGTCGTTGCTGTAGTCGCTTACGCCCTCCGGCAGCACGGACTGGTCATACTTATCCAGCTTGGAAGGCTGCAGAATAAAGAGCATGTTTATGCCCTCTTCCTCGAGCCGCCGCTTAAACCGGGCGATCTGCCCGCACAGCGGCTGGGTATCCTCCCGCTCGTATACGTAGGTCAAATGGCCGTTGGTCAGACGGTATACGTCCTGCTCCTCGTCGGGAATCCAGCCCATTCCCATCGCCGCGTTAAAGCGGGCGTACAGCCCGATAAAGGCCGATCGGAAAGCGAGCTGATCCGTAGAAGCGCTGGTCAGCCGGTTGGTTACATATTGCACAAACGCTTTATACCGCTCGATCAGGCCGGGCGCCGGCTGTTCCTCCGCGCCGGTCTGCCCGTCCTCAAACGGATACAGCGCCGCCCAGTCTATGTCGATATTATAGGCGGTTTCGCTGTCGGGATAAATTGCCCGGGCGGTTTGCTCGCCCAGCAGCCTTTCGGTATCCTGGCCCAGCGCGAAGCGCCCGACGATCATCGCGGCAAACGCGCCGATCGTCACAAGAAATATGACCGCCACAATCCGCTCAACTCTTTGCCCGTTCATGCGCGTCCTCCCTAGAAGTTAAAATAGATAAATGGATTGTAAGCGGACTTTATCATAAAGGCCATGGAAATCACGAACACGGCCAGCACCGCCACGCCCGCCGCCGCCCGCATGGCCGGCTTTTTATCCAGGGAAAGCTTCCGGGCCCAATCCTTCAGCGGCAGGCTGAACGCTACGGCCGCCAGCAAATACCACTTAAACCAGCCAAAGTAGGTATAAAACTGGCCGTCTAAAAATCCGTTCGCGCCGAACATATCCGCAAGATAACGCGCCGATACGCCCAGGTCCGGGGCGCGCACGACCGGCCAGCTGAGCCACACAAGGAACAGCGTGTAAAGATGCCCCCATGCGCCCAGCTTTTTGGCGTAACCAAACAGTTTCTCCGCCGTCAGTATTACAAAAAACATCAGGCCCCACGCCACATATGTCCAGTTGGCGCCATGCCATATGCCGGTTAACAGCCACACGACAAAAAGATTAAACACCAGCCTGGCGCGCGAGGAGACGCGGCTTCCGCCCAGTGGAAAATATACGTAATCGCGAAACCAGGTGCCCAGCGATATGTGCCACCTGCGCCAGAATTCGGCAACTGAACGCGAAATAAACGGCGCGTCAAAGTTTTCCAGAAAGTGAAAGCCAAACATCCGGCCAAGCCCTATGGCCATGTCGGAATAGCCGGAAAAATCAAAAAACACCTGAAAGCCGTAGGCCGTCGCGCCCAGCCAGGCCATGCCGGCCGACATGCGCATGCCGTTGTCAAAGCACAGCTCGACCAGCGGCGCCAGGTTGTTGGCCAGCAGCATCTTTTTCCCAAGGCCAATGATAAAGCGGGTAACGCCGGAACTGAAATCGGCAAAGTTTTCGCGCCGCCCGTCTATTTCCTTCGCCACGGTTTCATAGCGCACGATCGGCCCCGCAATCAATTGCGGAAAAAAGGAAATATACAGCCCCACGTTTAAAAGATTTTTCTGCACCTCTCCCTTGCCGCGATACACGTCTATCACGTAGGACATGGCCTGAAAGGTAAAAAAGGATATGCCGATGGGCAGCACGATGTTAAGGCGCCAATCGGGATGGTTGGTAATGAGCGCTACGTTATCCACCACAAAAGAGAGATACTTAAACACGAACAGCACCGCCAGATTGTAGACGGCGCTGGCCGTCACCGCGTATTTTCCCTTGCCTGACGGCTTAAGCTTTTCCACCCACAGCCCCATCGCCCAGTTGACCGTGATGGACAAAAGCATCAAAAACACATAGACCGGCTCGCCCCAGGCGTAAAAACCTATGCTGGCCGCCAGCAAAAATACATTGCGCGCCCTGCGCCCCCGGCACAGCGGACTATAGTACACCAAAAGGGTAAACGGCAAAAACAAAAACATGAACACCGTCGTCGAAAATACCATGCGGTATGCATTCCCCTTTTTTCCGGCTGTAAATTTATCCAGGCCGTTATTCGCAGATGCCGTATTTAAGCTTTACCTTCAAAATGCGCGTTACGCTTTCGTCGATGCGCGCCTCGTCCAGCTCGCCCGACTCAACCGCGTCCAAAATAGCCTGCGCGCCCGATTTGAAGTTGGACGGCATAAGCAGCATATCCACGCCTGCTTCGACCGCCATTAAGCAGGCCTCGGCCGACGTGTAATTGTCCGAAATGGCGTTCATGCGCAGCGCGTCGGTGGTGACCAGCCCGTCATAACCCAGCTCTCCGCGCAGGATATCGGTAATAATCGTGCGGTTAAGCGAGGCCGGCGCGCTGTCATCCACGTTAACCGCGGTTAAATGGGAAATCATCACGATTTCCGCGCCCGCCTCTATGCCGGCGATAAATGGAATAAATTCGCACTGCCGCATCTGTTCCAGCGTGCGCTTCGTAATAGAC
This sequence comes from uncultured Eubacteriales bacterium, assembly GCA_963929805.1. Taxonomy (GTDB): domain Bacteria; phylum Bacillota; class Clostridia; order Christensenellales; family Aristaeellaceae; genus CAWVLE01. Next base: position 6,505 of record CAWVLE010000284.1, read on the forward strand.
GTGGCGTAATGTGAATTGGTGGTGGTGCTCCCATGGCCCGGAAAATGTTTAAGCGTGGCGATAACGCCGTTATCCTGCAAGCCGCGCACCACGGCCGATACCATATCCCCCACCAGTTCCGGATCCGTGCCAAAGGACCGGTTGCCAATTTCGGTATTCGTGCTTTCAATAAGCACGTCGGCCACCGGCGCGTAGTCCAGGTTAAAGCCAAATTTGGCGATATCCCCCGCAATGGTCGCGCCTACCTGATACGCCTGATCCGTATCGCCCGTCTTACCAATAGCGCCCATGTTGGGAAACTTGGTCGTGCCCAGCTTTCCCGCCACGCGAGCGACGGTTCCGCCTTCCTCGTCCACGGCGATAAACAACCCGGGCATGCCCATCTCACCGGCAAATTTAAGCGTGTTTTCGATCATCAGCGCCGTCTGATCCCGATCCACCAGATTTTGGGAAAAGTATACAATACCGCCCACCGGGTATTGTTTAAGCGCTTCGCGGGTCATGTCGCCGCCCAACGTCGCCACCTTCGCCCCGGTAAGCATCTCGGGCGTAACCACAAATAGCTGATATACCTTTTGCTCCAGCGTCATTTCACTGAGCAGTTGCGAGGCGCGGTCCGTATATTCGCCGTCTTCTTTTATGGATTGAGCCCATGCCGGCGCCGCGCAAAGAAACGTCATGGCGCACAGCAAAGCAAAAGCGATCCATTTTTTCATATGATACACTTCCTATAAACCAGATAAATCGGTTTGACTATATCACATGCATGTTTCATTTGCAAGGTTTTTTCATATAGATGATATATGTTTTAATCACACGTTTTTTGACGTATAACCAGCCGGATATTCTCTTTTCTTATACCGGTAAATCCATCCTTTCAATCCGCGCGCGGTTGCGGTATAATAAATTAATGCCATGGCTTTCCAATCCCGAATGTTTCGCGCCGAAGGTTTCTTTAGTGAGGCGTCTTTCCCCGTGCGACGGCAAATTCCGCCCGCAGGCGGCCGCTGATTTCCTATTACAATATAAACGATAAGGTGAGCGCAATGTATATCGCCGATCTTCACATCCATTCCAAATATTCGCGCGCGACCAGCCGAGACCTGGACGCGCCGCACCTGGATTTATGGGCGCGGTTAAAGGGCATTGGGCTTGTGGGTACGGGCGACTTTACCCACGCGCGCTATCGAGAAGAGTTAAGCCAAATGCTCGAACCCGCCGAAGACGGCTTTTACCGCCTGCGCGCGGAATATCAATTGCCCTGCGACGTCGCGGGCGCAACGCAGGCGCCGCGCTTTGTCGTGACGGGTGAAATCAGCACCATTTATAAGCGCGACGGAAAGACGCGCAAGGTGCATCACCTTATTTTATTGCCCAGCCTGGAAGACGCGCAAAAGCTGTCCCACCGTCTGGAGGCCATCGGCAACCTGCATAGCGACGGCCGTCCCATACTGGGCCTGGACAGCCGCGACCTGCTGAAAATTGTTCTGGATCTGTGTCCGGACGCCGTCTATATTCCCGCCCACATTTGGACGCCCCACTTTTCGCTGTTTGGCGCTTTTTCCGGCTTTGATACGCTCGAGGAATGCTACGGCGAACTGTCGGGCGAAATACGCGCGCTGGAAACCGGCCTGTCCTCCGATCCGCCCATGAACCGGCGCTGGTCGGCGCTGGACAATTACGCGTTGGTGTCCAATTCGGACGCTCACTCGCCCGCCCGATTGGGCCGCGAGGCCAATTTAATCGACGCCGAACCGGGCTATAAGGCGTTGCGGCGCGCGCTTGGCGGCGGGCCGGGCCTGCGCGGCACGATCGAGTTTTTCCCTGAGGAGGGCAAGTATCACCTGGACGGCCACCGCGCCTGCGCGTGCCGCTAAACGCCACGGCAGACCGCGAGCCTTGGCGGAATATGCCC
>CAWVLE010000285.1:0-18010 GCA_963929805.1 uncultured Eubacteriales bacterium
CGCGGCGCCCTGTTTAAGGCACAGCCGCGTTCGCGGGCGAAAATGTAGGGATGCGGGTTTACACGCTATCCGGCCGGCGCGCCGGGCCAGCGGGAAGGCAGGTCGGGGCAGCGCTGGCGCTTTTTGGCGGCGCGCAGCCTGACATAGCAGCCGCACAGCGCGCATGTGCCGCCGGCCAGGTGGGCGCACGCGCGGCAGGCCTCAAGCCGCGCGCGCGTAAGCGGCTCCTCCGCGCGCTCGCGCGCGTCGAGCGCGCCGATCCATTCCTCTATCAGCGCGTCAAGGCCGGCCGCGTCGGTTTCCGGCGCGCGCGGGCAGCGCGGACAGATTACAGGCATGTCAGCTCCGTCACCGAGCAGGGGGGAAGCTGCGCGCATATGCCGCCCTGCCCGTCCAGCGCGGCCCCCTCAAAGGGCTTGAGCGACACCGCGTCCGCGCGGTCAAAATCGTTGTAGGCGTCCATCGCGCCGCACAATACGCGGCCGCTGAGCGTGCGGGGCGTAAAGCCCTGTACGCGCACGCATACCGGGGCGGACTGACTGGCCGAGGTATTGGTCAGCGTCAGGGTGAGCGCCTGGCCCTGCATGGACGCGGAGGCGTATACCTGGCGCACGCCTTCCGCCACGTCCGCCGCGCCCGCGACGCAGCAGGCCAGCGCCTGCGCGCCCTGGTGCGCCTTATAAAGATCGAACACGTGATAGGTGGGCGTGAGCACCATTTTGTCGCCCTCGGTCAGCACCAGCGATTGCAGCACGTTGACCGTCTGGGCCAGGTTGGCCATGCTCACGCGGTCGCAGTGCGCCATGAACACGTTCAGCGTCAGCGCGGCCACAATCGCGTCGCGCATGGTGTTCTGCTGATACAAAAAGCCGGGGTTGGTGCCCTCTTCCACGTCGTGCCAGCAGCCCCACTCGTCCACGATCAGCGACACGCGGCGCTCGGGGTCGTACCGGTCCATAACGGCCAAATGGCCGCGGATGATCGTATCCATATAAAGCGCGCGGCGCAGCGTCTCGTAATAGCGCGCCTGATCAAATCGGGTGGCGCTGCCCTTGTGCGCCCATTCTCCGCTGGGCACGGTGTAGTAGTGCAGCGTCAGCGCGTCCATGTAGCGCGCGGCGCGCTGCATCAGCACCTCGGTCCAGCGGTAGTCGTCCGTGCTCGGGCCGCAGGCGATGCGGTAAAGCCGGTTTTCCCCGTAATTGCGGCAGAAGGTTTGATAGCGGCGGTATTCGTCCGCGTAATACTCGGGCCGCATGTTGCCGCCGCAGCCCCAGCTTTCGTTGCCCACGCCAAAATACTTTACGCCGAAAGGCTTGTCCTGGCCGTTGGCGCGCCGCTCGCGCACCACCGAGGAATCGCCGTCGCTGTTGAGGTATTCCACCCACTCGCTCATTTCCTGCACGCTGCCGCTGCCCAGATTGCCGTTTACATAGGGCGCGCAGCCGATCTGGCGGCACAACTCCATAAATTCATGGGTGCCGAAGGAGTTGTCCTCCACCACATATCCCCAGTGCGTGTTCACCATGCGCTTGCGCGCGGCCTGGGGCCCGATGCCGTCGCGCCAGTGGTATTCGTCGGCAAAACAGCCGCCCGGCCAGCGCAGCACCGGCACGCGTATGCGGCGCATCGCCTCCACCACGTCGCGGCGCATGCCCTTTACGTTGGCGATGGGCGAGGACTCGCCCACAAAAAAGCCGCCGTATATGCACCGGCCCAGGTGCTCGGAAAAATGCCCGAAAATGTTGGGGTTGATCGTGCCGTTTACGCGCGTCGCGTCTACCTGTACGCAGATGTTGTCCATATCGTTTAGCGCCTCCACATCCGGTTTACCCGCCGCGCGCCACGCGCGCGGTTGATTGATTATATGATACCACTTTACGCCGCGCCTGTCCATGCGCCTGAAACAAACTCCGCCGCCCTTGACAAACCGCGCCGACGGGTATAATATGTAATTGGTTACTTATTTGGAGGGAGGAAGCGGGCGTATGGGCGCGATGCCTTTCGGCTTAAAAATTGCGATTATCGACCGGGCGTTCCGAAAGCGAATGGACGAGAAAGCCTCGGCGATGGGGTTGACCTGCGTGCAGCTGCGCGTGTTGGGCTCGATCAGCCGCCTGGAGGCGGCCGGCGCGGCGGAGATCCACCAAAACGATCTGGAGCAGATTGAGCGCGTTACCCATCCGGCGATGACAAAGCTGCTGAACCGGCTGGAAAGCAAGGGGTTTATCCGGTGCGTGCCCGGCGCGAAGGACCGCCGGTATAAATGCGTCGTCAGTACGGAAAAGTCGGCCGGGATTCATGAATTGATCCTTAAACAGGACCGGGAGGCCTTTTTGGAGCTGTGCGCAAACCTTACGCAGGATCAGCAAAACGCCTTCGCGCAATTGACCGATCTGGTTTTGCAAAATATCGGCCCGGAATAAACGTTTAACCCGATAACGTCAGGGCGGCGCGCCGGAAAAGCGCCCGGATTCGCCGCCTTCTTTTTTGCGCAAATAGGTAACCAGTTTCATATTTATATTGAGGAGGCAACGAAATGGAGAAAACGATAGGCGAGGCCAAAAGTCCCTTTGCGGTGGAGCCGGTTGGGCGGCTGCTGGTAAAATTTGCGGTGCCGTGCGTCATATCGCTGTTGGTCAATTCGCTCTACAACATTGTGGACCAGATTTTTATCGGCTGGGGCGTGGGGTATCTGGGCAACGGCGCCACCAACGTGGTCTTTCCCATTACCATTATCGCGCTGGCGCTATCGCTGATGATTGGGGACTACGGCGCGGCCTCGGTTTACGGCGCGGAAATCCCCCTGACGGCCACCGGAATTGTGATGAAGGTAAACCAGATACTCATTTCCATTCTGGTCGGCATCGCCGTAGGCGCGCAGCCGGTCATCGGGTTTAACTATGGCGCACAGAATTTTATGCGGGTAAGGAAGGCCCTGGACATCGCGCTAATCGCATCGGAGATCATATCGATCGTCGCGTTTTTGATCTTTCAGTTCGCGCCCATGCGCGTGGTATCGCTCTTTGGCGCGGAGGAAGGGCTGTACAACGAATTTGCCGTCATGGCCTTTCAGATTTTTCTGCTGCTTTGCCCGCTGACCGGCTTTCAGACGGTTGTGGCGGTCTATTTGCAGGCGGCCGGCAAGCCCGTAAAATCCGCGCTGCTGTCGCTTTCCAGGCAGATCATTTTCTTTGTGCCCGCGGCGCTGATTCTTCCCATATTTTTGGGCGTGACCGGCGTTTTGTGGACCGGGCCGGTGGCGGACGGATTGGCTTTCGTGCTTTCGCTGATACTGCTTGTGTACGAGCGCGGGCAGCTTAATAAAATACAGGCGCAAAATCAGCCCGCAAGCGATTTATGCCGACAGGAGGGCGCGTAAAATGAAAAACCGAGTGATTACCATCAGCCGCGAATTTGGAAGCGGAGGCCGCGCCATTGGGAAAAAGGTGGCCGAAGCGCTGGGCATCGCCTGTTACGACGGCGAGCTGTTGCAAAAAATCGCGCTGGAAAGCGGACTTGACGAAAATTATATCAAAGACGCCGGCGAATACGCGCCGGGCGAAACAATGGTGTTACCGCCCCGTACCGCCGGTTTCGCGCGCGGGCGCGGCCCTCATCCCCCCGTTTACGCGTAGCGCGCCAGTATGCCGCTCAGCGCCGAGGCGCTGGCGCTGTGCGAACGCTCGATGCGCGCCTTTTCCCCCTTGAGCGCGCCCAGCGCGCTGCGCACCATGGTGTGCGATACCGTGCTCGTAAATACGATCACCAGATCCGGCGCGCCCATCGCGGTGCGCAACGCCACGCTGGGCCGGGTAAATACCTTCGCGCTGTGCCCGTGCGCCTGACAGATGCTAAGGTACTTGCGCTCCATACATTCGTTTCCGCCTACGATCACTACGCTCATGGAATATATCCCTCCTCATGTGGTTAGTTAAAACTAACTATAGTATACACAAAACGCCCGCCCATGTCAACGGCAAAAGCGGGCGGTGGAAAATTTTTAAAAAGCGGCGGGAGGGAAAAAAGGAAATCAGCGGCGCTACTACAAATCGAATATGCCGCCTTCCAGGGCGCTGCGCGCGGCCAGGATATAGCGCGCGGTATCCAGGGGGTTTACGCTGCGGCGGGGGCAGGTTTTAATAAAGCCATCGGGGCAGGGGCGGTAGCCGCCCAGCTCGGCCGACAGCGCGCCGCGGCCGCTGGTCAGCGCGGCCAGGCGCGCGGAAAAATCCATGGACGTGGCGACCGGCACGCTTGCCTCGACGCAGATCAGCTCGTCCCGGGTCTGGGTATGGGTAACCTCGCCGCGCATTAAGTTGATTTCGCCAAGCAACCGGCCCAGGCAGTCGGCCGGGGACAGTATGCGCATGTCCAGTATGGGTTCCAGCAGGCGGCTGCCGCCCCGGCGCAGCGCGTCCATAAAGGCGATGGGGGTACACACGATAAAGTCCAGCGGGTGGGTATGCACCAGGTGGTGTTCGCCGCCCAGCAGGGTGATTTTTACGTCGTCCACCTGCCAGCCCAGCATGCCCTGGCGCACGGCCAGCGGAATGGCCTGGCGCACCTGGTTCTGGTAGCGGGGCAGAATTTCGCGCACGGGGGTGACCGATTCAAACGTAACGCCGCTGCCGGTGGGCAAAGGCTCCACCATAAATTTGATTACGGCCCAGCAGGGCTTGGGCATGGTGTAGGCGTAAAAGCCCTCGGCCGGGCGGGCGATGGTTTCGCGGTAGATCACCTCGCGCGGGCCGAAACGGGTTTCTATATGGAAGCGTTCGCGCAGCGTCTCGGCGATTACCTCCAGCTGAATAAGCCCCAGCGCGCGGATGTGGCTTTCGCCCTCCAGCTCCTCGACGGACAGCAGCGGGTCCTCGGCCGACAGGACGCCCAGCGCCTCGCGCAGGCGGGGCCGGTCCTGCTCGTCGCAGGGGGTCACCTTTACCATGATAAGCGGCCGGGCGATGCCGCCGCCCAGCGCGCGCGCCTCGCCCAGCGCGTCGCCCGCGCGCACGTCGCCCAGCCCCATCACGCGCGCGATGCCGCCCGGCTCGAGCGCGCCCAGGTCCTCGCCGCGCCCGCCGAGCGACAGCGAGCGGATCTGGCTGATCTTGGCCTCGCGCGGCTTTTCGTCCGGGCGGCTGAGCACGACGCTGTCGCGGTTTTTCAGCCGGCCGGAGAACAGGCGCACATAGGCCGCGCGGCCCATGGCGCCGCCCGCCTCCTCCAGCGCGAACACCACGCCCGATACCGGGCGCGCCTCTTCCTGCGCGGGCGGCGGCAGCAGCAAGGCGATCGCGTCCAGCAGCGGCTCTATGCCCTCGCCGCGCAGCGCCGAGCCGTACAGCGCCGGGTGCAAGCGGCCCTCGCGCGCAAGCGGCGCGATGCGCGCAAGCAGCGTATCCCTGTCGGGCACGCGGCCTTCCAGATAGTCGTTTAGCACCTTTTCGTCAAAATCGGCCAGCAGGCAGCACAGCGCCTCGTCGTCCTCAAGCGGCGCGATGTGGGGCGAAAGCCGTTTTTTCGCCTGGTCCAGCGCGCGCGCGCGGTCGGCCGCAGCGCTGTCGGTTTTGTTAAAAAAGATCAGATACGGCAATTGCCGCGCCTCGAAGGCGCGCGCGAGCATTTCGGTTTGCGGCTTAATGTCCTCGGCGGCCGAAATAAGCAGCACCGCGCCGTCCAGCGCCCACAAACTGCGCTCTACCTCGGCGGCGAAATCGGCGTGGCCGGGCGTATCGATCAGGTTGATGCGCGTATCCTTCCAGCGCATGCTTACGCAGGTGGCCTTTATGGATATGCCCCGGCGCCGCTCGATATCCAGCTGGTCGGTATGGGCGGTGCCCTGATCCACGTAGCCCAGGCTGCGTATGGCGCCGCTTGCGCGCAAAAGCTGTTCGCTCAGCGTGGTCTTGCCCGCGTCCACGTGGGCGAACAGCCCGATGTTGCGTATTGATTGCATGGCAAATTTCCTTCCGGACGCGCGGCCTAGTCGGTCAACGTTTCAAGCAGCCGCACGATTAACTGATCCATATGATACACGCCCTGGGGGATGGAGTCGCTTAGCGACACGCGCACGTCCGCGCCCTGCCGGCGCAGCGCGCGCAGTTGGCCGATCAGCTGCCTTTCGCGCAGGATCAGCGCCTTGTCCATCAACGGATAGGCGGTTACGACGGGCGCGCCCCGCTCAAAGTGCACGATGATTCCCTCCTGCGTATCCGCGTCGGCGATCAACGCGCAGCGCAGGCGGCCGTCCAGCGAGCCTGAAGCGGCCTCGCGCAGCGGGCGCGTCAGGCCTTCAAAATCCGCCATGCGCGCCTCGAGCTGGCCCGGGCGAAAGTATTCCCTGCATGCCAGGATAAAGGGCGCGGGCTCCGCGCCCTGGTAGATGCGCTCGCGCACCGCCTGGCGTACGTCCCACAGCGTTTTTTGCGGCGGGACAAAAATGGCGCGGTAAAGCATTTGTTCACCCCTTCCAGCGGCCGGCGCGGGCGGGCAAACGCCCCGGCATACGGCATGGCCGCTGTACTTTCCCCATTATACGCGCGGCGCTTCTTATAGTCAATAATCTTACAAATGTGTCAAAAAAAGTGCCTTCTTCGTTTTTTAACCTTCAAAATGCAGCCATAATTCGCCATTTAATTAAAACTTTCTTGCAAAACAAAGGGCCAAAGCATATAATAATCAATTATATTAATAACGCGCCGGCGGCCGCGCCCGCGCGCGATATTATCGGGGCAAACCCCGACAATATATATTTTACCAAGAAAGAACAGGAGGATCCACCATGAAAAAGACAGTTTCCCTGATCCTGGTTCTCATGCTGGCATTGGGCATGACCGCGACCGCGATGGCCGACACCATCAAAATCGGCGGTCTGGCGCCGCTGACCGGCGAGGTCGCGCAGTACGGCGTGGCCGTTCAGGAGGGCGTGGACCTTTATATCAAGCAGATTAACGAGGCCGGCGGCATCAACGGCAACACCGTCGAGGTGCTCTGGCAGGACGAGAAGGGCGACGTGACCGAGGCCATCAACGCCTATAACAAGCTGGTGTACCAGGACGAAGTCGTGGCCATCATCGGCGACGTGACCAGCAAGCCCACCCTGGCCGTGGCCGACCTGGCCGCCGAGGAAGGCATCCCCATGATCACCGCCTCCTCCACCGCCTACGACGTGACCACCGACAAGGAGAACGTGTTCCGCTCCTGCTTCCTGGATCCGTTCCAGGCCAAGACCATGGCCAATTTCGCCAAGGATGAATTTGGCGCCACCAAGCTGGCCGTGCTCTACGACACGGGCGACGACTATTCCACCGGCCTTGCCGAGGCCTTTAAGGCGCAGGCCGAGGCGAACGGGCAGGAAATCGTGGCCTACGAAGGCGGCTCCGCCTCCGACGTGGACTTTAAGGCCCAGCTGACCAACATCAAGGCCGCCGCGCCCGAAGTGCTGTTCGTGGCCTACTACTATGGCCCGGCCGCGCTGATCGTGAAGCAGGCCTCCGAAATCGGCCTGGAGTGCAAATTTGTGGGCGCCGACGGCATCGGCGGCATCGAAAACTCGATCGACGACGTGAGCCTGCTTAACAACATGTACTATTCCGACCACTACGCCTCCGACGCCCAGAGCGAAGAGGTAATTTCCTTCAACGCCTCGTTTGAGGCCGAATACGGCCAGGCCCCCTACAGCGCGTTCAACGCCACCGGCTACGACGCGGCGATGATCCTGTGCAAGGCCATCGAGGCGGCCGGTTCTACCGACTACGCGGCGGTTGTGGACGCCATGAAGGCCACCGATATCCAGGGCGTTACCGGCAACATCACCTTCGACGAGCACAACGACCCGATCAAGTCGGCCTTTATCATGACCTATGTGGACGGCGTGAAGACCTTCTGCAAACAGCAAAATCCCTAATTTTAGCGCAAGCCTAACGCGGGGAAGGGGGCCTGGCCTCCTTCCCCAAATCCGGTTAAGCGCGCGTTTAAAGCGCCTTAACAAGACGGGGACGGTGAGTAGATGTTATTCCTTAATCAGCTGATAAACGGAGTACATATTGGCAGTATCTACGCGCTGATCGCGCTGGGATACACCATGGTATACGGCATTGTAAAGCTTATCAATTTCGCGCACGGCGACATCATCATGGTAGGCTCCTACACCGCGCTGATGCTGATGACCGCGCTGGGCGTGCCGTTTTGGCTGGCCACGATCGCGGCCATGGCCATGTGCGTGGCGCTGGGCGTGATTACCGAGCGCGTCGCTTACAAGCCGCTGCGCTCCTCGCCCCGCATTTCCTCGCTGATTACCGCCATTGGCGTAAGCTACCTTTTGCAAAACGCGGCGCAGCTGTTTTTCAGCGCCAACCCGCGCCCGTTTCCCACGGTGTTTGACGTGCCGCCGCTGGTGGTGGGCCAGTTAAGCATCGGCTTTACCACGCTGCTTACCATCGCGGTTTCGGTCGTTTTGATGGTGCTGCTCAGCGCGTTTGTGGCGCGCAGCAAGACCGGCAAGGCGATGCGCGCGGTGTCGGAGGACACCGGCGCGGCGCAGCTGATGGGCATAAACGTAAACACCACCATTTCCATCACCTTTGCCATTGGCTGCGCGCTGGCCGCCATCGGCGCCATGCTCTACAGCGCGGCCTATCCCACCGTATACCCCACCATGGGCTCTCTGCCCGGGCTTAAGGCCTTTATCGCGGCCGTGCTGGGCGGCATCGGCATACTGCCCGGCGCCATGCTGGGCGGCTTTATCATGGGCGTGGCCGAAAGCATGACCAAGGGCTTTATCTCGTCGCAGCTGGCCGACGCGGTGGTGTACGGCATACTGATTATCGTGCTGCTGGTCAAGCCTTCCGGGCTGCTGGGCAAAAAGACGCGCGAGAAAGTGTAAGGTGGCACAGATGAAAAACAAACGCCTGTTATCCTACGCCCTGAACCTCATCATGCTGGCCGTGATATTTGCGGTCATGCTGTGCCTGATTAACGCCAAGGTGCTAAACCGCTACTACACGGGCATCGCCATCATGGTGTGCATCAACGTCATCATGGCCACCAGCCTGAATTTGACCACCGGCTTTCTGGGCCAGCTGGCGCTGGGCCACGCGGGCTTTATGGCCATCGGCGCGTACGCCGCGGCGCTGTTTACCAAAAACGTGGGGCTGGATATTTCGGTTTCCTTTCCCATTTCGCTTATCGTGGGCGGGCTGTTCAGCGCGGTGTTCGGCGTCATAATCGGCATACCGGCGCTGAGGCTGCGCGGCGACTATCTGGCCATTATCACGCTGGGGTTTGGCGAAATCATCCGCGTGATCATCATCAACCTGGAATTTACCGGCGGCGCGAAGGGGCTTAGCCGCATTTCGCGCGTGACCGATTTCCCATATGTGTATATCATCATGGCGCTGGTGGTGGCGCTGCTGTTTACGCTGGGCCGCTCCCGGCACGGGCGCGCCATACTTTCCATACGCGAGGACGAGGTGGCGGCCGAGGCGTCGGGCATCCCCACCACCTATTACAAAGTGTTCGCCTTTACGCTGGCCGCCTTTTTCGCGGGCGTGGCCGGCGGCCTGTACGCCCACTACGCCGGCGTATTGGACCCCAAGAACTTTGGCTTTAACAAATCCATCGAATACCTGGTCATGGTGGTGCTGGGCGGCATGGGCTCGATCAGCGGCTCCATCATCGCGGCCACGGTGCTTACCCTGCTGCCCGAGGTGCTGCGCGGGTTCAGCGATTACCGCATGCTGGTGTATTCGCTGATGCTGATACTGATGATGCTGTTCAGGCCGTCCGGGCTTTTGGGCACGCGGGAGTTTACGCTCATCGGCATAATCGAGCGCGCCCGGGGCGAGAGCACGGGGCGCGGCATCGGCGCGCTGAAGTAGAGAGGGGGGCCGACGAATGGCTTTATTGGAAACCCAAAAATTGGGCATCCGATTCGGCGGGCTGCACGCCGTGGAGGACGTCAACCTGTTTGTGGATAAGGACGAAATCGTGGGCCTGATCGGGCCCAACGGCGCGGGCAAGACCACGGTGTTTAACCTGCTAACCAGCGTGTACGCCCCCACCGAGGGCGACATTCGCGTGGAGGGCAAATCCATCGTGAATATGCCCACCCACGCCATTACCAGGGCGGGCATCGCGCGCACCTTTCAAAATATTCGCCTGTTTAAAAACCTGACCGTGCTGGACAACGTCAAAATCGCTTTCCATAACCAGATGAGCTATTCCGCCCTGGAGGGCGCGCTGCGCCTGCCCCGCTACTGGCGCGAGGAGCGCAGGGCGGACGAGCACGCCATGAAGCTGCTCGGCGTGTTTGAAATGGAAAAACTGGCCCATGACCGCGCGTGCAATTTGCCCTACGGCCAGCAGCGCAAACTGGAAATCTGCCGCGCGATGGCCGCCAGCCCCAAGATACTGCTGCTGGACGAGCCGGCCGCCGGCATGAACCCCATCGAAACGCAGGAACTGATGGACACCATCCGCACCATCCGGCGCAGGTTCGGCGTAAGCATACTGCTTATCGAGCACGATATGAAGCTGGTTATGGGCATCTGCGAGCGGATATACGTGCTTAACTACGGCCGCGTAATCGCCAGCGGCACGCCCGACCAGATCCGAAACGATCCCGAGGTCGTGGCCGCCTATCTGGGCGGCGGCGACGGACAGGAGGCCATGTAAATGCTCAAGGTTACCAACCTGAACGTGTATTACGACGCCATCCACGCGCTTAAGGACGTAAGCTTTGAGGTGAACCAGGGCGAAATCGTCACTTTGATCGGCGCGAACGGCGCGGGCAAAACCACCACGCTGCACGCCATCTCCGGGCTGATCCGCGCGAAGAGCGGCTCCATCAGCTTTGAGGGGCGCGACGTGCGCGCGATGGAGGCCCACAACATACTCAAAATGGGCATCGCGCAGGTGCCCGAAGGCCGGCGCATCTTTTCGCAGATGACCGTGGCCGAAAACCTGGAAATGGGCGCCTACGCCCGAAAAGACCGCGAAAATATCCCCTCCGAAATGGAGCGGGTGTTTCAGAGCTTTCCCCGCCTGAAGGAGCGCCGCGCGCAGCTGGCCGGCACGCTCTCGGGCGGCGAACAGCAAATGCTGGCCATGGGCCGCGCGCTGATGTCCGCGCCCAGGCTTTTGATGATGGACGAGCCCTCCATGGGCCTTTCGCCCATCCTGGTAAGCGAGATTTTTTCCATCATCCGCGAAATCAAGCGCCGGGGCGTAACCGTGCTGCTGGTGGAACAGAACGCGCGCATGGCGCTGTCCATCGCCGACCGCGCTTACGTGATGGAAACCGGCCGCATCGCCATGACCGGCCCGGCCGCCGAATTGCTGGATAACGATCAGGTGCGGCGCGCATACCTGGGGTAGGCGCGCCCCGCTTAAGCGCCGGCGCCCGTCTGGGCCGCCGGCCGCGTGTTTTTGGGCCCGCCGCCCGCGCGCCGCAAACCGGCCCGGCGCAAATCTGGCGCGCCCGCGCCCATATCGTATTGACCGCCCCGCGCGTCCGATTGACGCCTTTTGCCGGTTTGGCTATAATGGATTTAATCCGGCCGCGCGCCGGTAACTGCGGACGAATTTACGGAGGAGGAGCGATGAGCGTAAGGCGAACGGCTAAAATTCTGGCGCTGGTTATACTGTTGCTGCCGGGCGTCGCGATGTGCGCGGCCATACCGGCCAACCCCATCCCCCCGGTTATCTATACCGCGCCGGACGAGGCGGCGCCCCCGCACGTGGCGCCGCCCACGCCCAGGCCTACCCTTGCGCCCACGCCCAGCCCTACGCCAAGTCCAACGCCTACCCCTACGCCCACGCCTGCCCTCACGCCCAGCCCTACGCCCAGTCCTACGCCCACGCCCGAGCCGGAGGAGGAGGCCGAGCAGGAGCTGTTCGACCCGGAGCTGTTTGACGGGCCGGTGCCGGAGGAGGCGTACCGCCAGCGGCTTTACATACTGGACAGCCAGAGCGCGCTTGGCGAGGCGGAGCCCTGGGGGGAGCGGGCCGTATACGGCGAGGGCGGCATGGCCATTCCGCTAAAATATCAGTTTGACTACCGCAAGGCGATCTGCTTTTACAACGGGCGGCCCAAATCGGTGGCCACGTCGGGCTGCGGCGCGACCAGCCTTTCGATGGTAATCGCCTATCTTACGGGCGACACCTATCAGACGCCCTATACGCTGTTTCGCTGGGCGATTAACAACGGCCTGTACAGCGGCAGCGGGTTGACCCACGAGGCGCTAAACGAAATCGCCGCCCTGTACGGCCTGAGCGGCGAGTGGATCGGCCGCGACGGCGAGCGGGTGGTGGAGGCGCTGGAAGCGGGCATACCGGTCATCGCGCACATGGGGCCGGGCCAGTTTACCTACCGCGGCCACTACATCGTGCTGCGCGGCCTGACCGAGGACGGACAGGTGCTGGTAAACGACCCCAACAGCGCGGAAAACAGCGCGACCAGTTTTCCCATCGAGCTGATCGTTTCGCAAACCAAGAGCAAAGACCCGTTTATGCTGGTTACGCGGGCGCGGTAGCCGCGCGCCAAATGCCGCGCATTAAATAAAGAAATTCACCGCCAGGAAGAAATTTTATCACAATTCTTTGGTATACTTTGAATGATAAAAGGGGGAGCGTTATGTTTGGTTATGTGCTCGCCAATCATTCAGGGTTGACGACTGAGGAGGATAAACGCTATCGCGATTACTATTGCGCGCTGTGCCGGGCGATCCGAAACCGGCACGGCCAGCTTGCGCGCGTGACGCTTTCTTACGATATGACCTTTTTGCTGATTCTGCTGTGCGCGCTGTACGAGCCGGAGCAGGACGGCCGCGTGCGGCGCTGCGCGTTGCACCCTTCCAAAAAGCTTCAGCCCCTGGGCGGGGAATACGCCCAGTACGTGGCCGACATGAACGTGGCGCTGGCCTACCAAAAGTGCATAGACGACTGGCGCGACGAAAAGCGTAAGCGCGCCCGCGCGCAGGCCGCGCTGCTCAGAGGCGATTACCGGCGCGTGAAGCAGGCCTATCCGCGCCAGGTGGAGGCCGTCGAAAACGCGCTGGCCGAAATCGACCGCCTGGAAAAGAGCGGCGCGTGCGACCCGGACGAGGGCGCGCGCTGGTCGGGCCGCATGCTGATGGAATTGTTCGTCTACCGCGAGGACGTGTGGGCGCCCACGCTGCGCACCATGGGCTCGGCGCTGGGGCAGTTTATCTATTTGATGGACGCCTACGAGGATTTTGAAACCGATCGGAAAAAAGGCCTGTTCAATCCCCTGGGCGCGCTGTACGGCGAGGACGATTTTGACGGAAGGATAAAGCAGATTCTGCTGATGCTGATGGGCGAGTGTACGCGCGCGTTTGAAACGCTGCCCATATTGCAGGATGTGGAAATTTTGCGCAACATACTCTACTCGGGCGTCTGGACGCGCTATGAAATCGTGCGCAAGCGCAGGCAGGGCGGGAAAGGGAACAAAGATGATTAACGATCCGTATCGCGTGCTGGAACTGGACAGCAACGCCACCGACGAACAGGTGAAGGCCGCCTACCGCAGGCTTGCCAAAAAATATCATCCCGATATGAACCGCGGAAATCCCGAAGCCGAGCAGAAAATGAAACAGATCAACGAGGCCTACGACCAGATCATGCACCATAAGGACGACTACGCCACGGGCGGCTACGGCGGCTCCGGCGCGGGCGGCTATGGCGGCGGTTACGGGTCGGGCGGCTACGGCGGCTATGGCGGCTCCGGCTCGGGCGGGTATGGCGGGTATGGCGGCTATGGTTCGGGCGGCTATGGCGCGGGCGGGTACGGCGATTCGCCCGAGCTTTCGGCTGCGCGCAATTACATAAACGCCGGCTATTATCAGGAGGCGCTCAACGCGTTGGGCGGCGCGCGGGTGCGCGACGCGCGCTGGTATTTTTTAAGCGCGCTGGCGAACGCCGGGCTGGGCAACCGCATCGCCGCGCTCAACTACGCGCAACAGGCGGTGGCCATGGACCCCAGTTCGCTGGAATACCGGCGGCTGCTGAGCCAGTTGCAGGGCAATTCGGGCCAGTACGAGGACTACAGCCGCCGCTATGTAATGCCCGATATCGGGCTGGACAAGCTGTGCATGGGGTTGTGCGTGGCGCAGCTGTGTTGTCCGTGCTGCCGCTTTTGCTAGGGCGGGCCGCGCGGTTCTGCCAAAAAATTTTGCCTGAAAGAAGTGTGGAATATGAGCTTTTTTACCCGGCTGAAAATATGGCTGGCCAATTTTATGCGCGGGCGCTATGGCGCCGACCAGCTGGGCCAGGCGCTGTGCTACGGCTCGATGGCGATGCTCATACTGGGTTTGTTTCCCTACCTGGGCCTGGCCACGCTTTTGGCCTATGTGATGATCATCTGGGCGATCGCGCGCATGCTCTCGCGCAACAGCGCGCGGCGCGGCGCGGAAAACATGTGGTATCTTACCCATGTGCGGCCCCTGTTTACCCATGTAAAGCAGGCCTTTATCCGGCTGAAAAACGCGCGCAAATACCGCTACTTTAAATGCCCCAATTGCGCCAGCCGGTTAAAACTGCCGCGCGGCGTGGGCAACGTAAAGGTGACCTGCGGAAAATGCGGCCACCAGTTTGAACAAAAGGCCTGACGCGCCCGGCGGCAAAGGTCGCGAAATTTTGCCCGGCGCGGCCGCCGCCCCCCGATTTGCTGCGCCGGCCCGGCGGGCTGGAGAAATCCCGCTTCATTCGTAAACCGTTTTTTCTCGCGAAAAATCATTCGTCTGCGCCCGGCGCCCGCGCCGCCGGACGTTTTTTTATTCCCTAGCTGCGAGCAACTTGGCTCCCCCTTTTTCCCCTTGGGAGCTGGCGAGCGGAGCGAGACTGAGAGGGGTTCCTGGTGCGGGTAACTGGCCAGCAGGCAACGTTTTAGGGGGATCCCCCTCTCCGGCCCGGCTACGCCGGGCCACCTCCCCCTCGGGGGAGGCAAGAAGGGTGTCGTTACGTCGCGCTTTTTCTTCCTTATGGGGGAAGCAAGAAAAGGTTTCGCCGTATCCCGTTCCCCCTTGGCTCCCCCAGGGGGGAGCTGTCACCGAAGGTGACTGAGAGGGGTTCCTGGCAGGTAACTAACTGGCCAGCAGGCAACGTTTTAGGGGGATCCCCCTCTCCGGCGTCTCCCCTTGGGCGACGCCACCTCTCCCACGGGGAGAGGCAAGGGGGGGAAGCGGCTTCGCCGGGTACGCGGCTTAGGTTTTACAAATCGCCTCGCCCGCCGGCCGCGTATAATTTTTGGGTATCCTTCGGCATATGTTAGCCGGGAGGTGGTCGCATGGTGGCGCGAAGCAGGGCGCGCGCGGCGCGCGGACGGTTCCCGGCGCTGGAATGGCTGGACGAGGCTTCCGGCGCGCTGCCCCGGGTGACGATGGCGGGCGGACGGCGGGCGATGATCGAAAACCATGCCGGGATACTGGAATTTGACGAAAACCAGGTGCGGCTGCTGACCCGCCAGGGCGTCATGACGCTGCGCGGGCGGGATTTGACGCTTAGCGAGGTCAGGCCCGACGCGCTGACCGTGCGCGGGCAGATCGGCTCGGTGGAGCTGCCTGTGGAGGACGGCGGGGATGAATGACGGGGTAAGGCTGCGCCTGCGCGCGCTGATGGCCGAAAAATTTATTAAGCGCGCGCTGGAAGCGGGCGTCGCGCTTGGCGATGTCGAACGGCTTGGCGAAAGGGAGATATGCTTTACCGTATCCGAGCGGGACGCCGCGCGCGTGCGCGAACTGGCCGCGCGCTATGGCCTGGCGGTAGAGCAGGTAAAACTGGTAGGCCGCGCGCGATTGCGGGACGCGCTGCGCCGGCGGCCCTCGCTGCCGGCGGCGGTTGCGCTGGCGGTGCTGCTTTGCGCGCTCGCGCTTAGCCGGGTATGGTTTATCACGCTGCCCGATGAGGATCCGGCGCGCTTTGCCGCGGCGCTGGAAAAGGCCGGCGTGCGCGTGGGCATGCCCGTATCCCGGATAGATACCCGGCAGATCGAATCCTATTTGCTGGCGGAACTGGGCGATTTTGCCTATGTGGGCGCGCGGCTGGACGGCGTGCGGCTGAAGATCGAGGCGGTACGCGAACTGCCCCGGCCGGACCTGTACGACCCGGCCAATTCGCGCGATCTGGTGGCCAGCCGCGACGCGGTGATCGTTTCCATAAACGCCTTTGCCGGGGAAGCGGCCGTAAAGGCGGGCGATACCGTGCGCCGCGGACAGCTGCTGATCCGGGGCGAAGAGCGCATAAGCGACGAGAGCACGGGCGGCGTATGCGCGCTGGGCGAGGTGGTGGGCCGCTGCTGGGTAAGCGCCCAGCGCACGGCCCCGCTTACCCAGCGGCGCGCCTTTTATACCGGGCGCGAATCGGCCGCCGCGCGATTGCGGCTGATGGAGTACAGCTATCCGCTAACCCAGGCCGAGCGATACGCCTCCTGCGAGCAATACACCCAGCGCCTGCCGGTGGGCGGGCTGTTTTTGCCGCTCGTGATCGAGCGCACCACCTTTCGGGAAACCCAACTGCGCACCGTAGCGCTTGACGAGGCGCAACTGCGGGCCCAACTGGCCGAACAGGCCGTGCGTGACGCGCTTTTAACAGCGCCCGAGGGCAGCGTTCTGGTTGACAAATGGATAGATTATAGTATGATAGAAGGGGATATTATCTGCGCGCGCGCCGTGCTGGAAATGAACATGTCCATCGCCGTGACGCGCGACGCGCTTGACACTGGAGGAACCTGATTGGAAACGCAGGAATACAAAACCAAAATCGAGATTGATTCGCCCGACCAATTTATAGATATTTTCGGCCTGCGGGACGAAAACGTGGACCTGATAAAGCGCGAGCTGGGCGTATCGCTGTTTTGCCATGGCAACGAAGTGGTAATTTCCGGGGACCCGGAAAAGGCCGAACTGTGCAAAACCGTGCTTTTGCGGCTTAAAAGCATCACCGCGCGCGGCGAAAGCGTGGACCGCACGCGCATCCGCTACGCCATAGAGCTGGCCAGCGAGGGCAACGCCGAGCGCATTGACGAAATCATGCAGGGCGTAATCGCCATCACCTATCGCGGACGCCAGGTAAAGTGCAAAACCCTGGGCCAGAAGCAGTACGTAGACGCGATTAAGAAAAACACGTGCGCCTTCGCGGTGGGCCCGGCCGGCACCGGCAAGACCTACCTGGCCATCGCCATGGCGGTCGTGGCGCTTAAAAATAAGGATGTGGAGCGCGTCATCCTGACCCGGCCCGCGGTGGAGGCCGGAGAAAAGCTGGGCTTTTTGCCGGGCGACCTTCAACAGAAGGTGGATCCCTATTTGCGCCCGCTGTACGACGCGCTTAACGATTTGATGGGCGCGGAGGGCTACGCGCGGCTTTTGGAGCGCGGCGCGGTGGAGGTGGCGCCGCTGGCCTATATGCGCGGGCGCACGCTCAACGACGCTTTTATCATATTGGACGAGGCCCAGAACACCACATCCGAACAGATGAAGATGTTCCTTACCCGCATGGGCATGAATTCCAAAATGGTCATTACCGGCGACATCACGCAGATCGACCTGCCCCAGGGCAAGCGCAGCGGGCTGGTGGAGGCGCTGGAGGTGCTGCGCGGGGTGGAGGACATCGGCATCGTGACGCTGACCCACCGCGACGTGGTGCGCCACGAACTGGTACAGGCCATCGTGCGCGCCTACGAAAGACACGAAAAACAGGCCGAGCGCCGGCACTGAGGCCGCCCGCCGCGCGGCCCGATTAAGGACCATACCCCCAGGGAGGTATTACCATGGCAAAGCTACGTAAAAACCGCCTCGCGATCAGCCCGGCGGTGGCCTCGCTGGCCATCGCGCTGGCCACGTATTTTGTGCTGTACGGCATGGTCGCGCTGGCCATCGCGCCCGAGCGGTACGACTTGCAGGTGGGCGACGTGGCCCCGATTACCATTACCGCCAGCAAGGACGTGGTGGATACCATCACCACCCAGCAACAGGTGGACGCGGCCGTGCGGGCG
>CAWVLE010000286.1:0-3716 GCA_963929805.1 uncultured Eubacteriales bacterium
CTGATCTTTTTGCCGTGCGCCACGTCCCTGGTTTCATGCGCGATCATATTCCGCCAGTTGTTCGCCAACGAGGGCTTTGTCAACACCGTGCTTTTAAAGCTGGGCTGGATTTCCGAGCCGATCGGTTTTTTGACCAACGCGGTTTCGGCGCGCATTATCATCGTATTGACCATGCTGTGGCGCTGGACCGGATACAACATGGTTTTCTACCTGGCGGGCTTGCAAAACATAGACGGCCAGGTATACGAAGCGGCGCGCATCGACGGCGCGTCGGGCGCGCAGCAGTTTGCGCACATCACCGTTCCCCTGCTGCGTCCGATTATATTGATGACCACCATACTTTCCACAAACGGCACGTTGCAGCTGTTCGACGAAGTAAAAAATATGACAAACGGCGGGCCGGGTATCGGCACGGCCACGCTTTCTACCTATATTTATAAGCTGACGTTTGAAAATGTTCCAATGTTTGGCTATGCATCGGCGATCTCTTATGCTATACTGATTATGGTCGCGGTGCTTTCACTGATCCAGATGAAGGTGGGTGATTCCAAGTGACCACGGCGCGCAGAAAGGCCAAGATACAGCCCTCAGGGTTTTTCAAGCATCTGTTTTTGATTGTGGTATCGCTGATTTCGGTGTTTCCGGTGTATTGGATCGTAGTATCGGCCACCAACCTGAGCACCGACGTGGTACAGGCGCGCATGCTTCCGGGCGCCAATCTGGCGGCGAACTTTACCAACCTGGCGGCCAGCGGCGTGCTGCGCGTGGCGTTTTTCAATTCGCTGCGCAATTCCACGGTCATCACGCTGGGCGCGCTTTTAATCAGCTCGGCCGCCGGATACGGCTTTGTGGTATACCGCGACAGGGGCAAGGACATCGCCATGAAGCTTTTGTTGCTGTCGATGATGGTGCCCACCGCCGCGACGCTTATACCGCTGTTTAGGCTGTTTAGCCAGCTAAAGCTGATTAACACGCTGGCGGGCGTGATGATGCCCGCGCTGGCGACCGCGTTTTTGATCTTTCTGTTTCGCCAGGCCAGCGAAACCTTTCCGCAGGAGCTGATCCAGGCGGCGCGCATCGACGGCGTGGGCGAAGCGGGCATTTTCCTGCGCATCTACGCGCCGGTAATGAAGCCCACCTACGCGGCGGCCGCGACGGTTACCTTCATGAACGCCTGGAACTCCTATCTGTGGCCGCTGGTCATCCTGCAAAAGGAAAGCGAACGCACCATGCCCATCTTCATATCCAACCTGATGGATGGATACGTGCTCGACTACGGACAGATCATGCTGGCCGTAACCATCACCACGCTGCCTACGGTAATCATCTTCTTCCTGCTGCAGAAGAGCTTTGTCGCGGGCATACTGGGCGCCGTAAAATAGGCGGCATTCACGACTTGCTTTGGAGGGACCTTTTTCATGAAACAACAGCCCCAATGGCAGGACCCTTCGGTTCTGCACGTAAACCGGGAAAAACCCCGGGCCACCCTGTTCCCCTATGAAAACGAAGCCGACGCGCTTGTGGGCGAGCGCGGACTGTGCGAAGCTTACCGCCTGCTCAACGGGCGGTGGGATTTTTACTACGCCGCGGACGGACGCGTGGACGAAGATTTTTTCCGCGTGGATTATCAGCCCGACGGCGAATGGGACGCCATCGACGTGCCCTCCAACTGGCAGATGCAGGGCTACGGCGCGCCCTGCTACACCAACGTAAATTACCCCATCCCCTTTGACCCGCCCTTTGTACCCGACCAGAACCCCACCGGCCTGTACAGGCGCGTGTTTACCCTGCCCGAAAACTGGGCGGGCCGCCGCGTATACCTTAACTTTGACGGCGTGGATTCATGCTACTACGTGTGGGTAAACGGCCAGTTGGCCGGTTTTTCCAAGGTCAGCCACATGCCGGCCGAGTTTGACATTACCGCCCTGGTGGACGCGGGCGAAAACCTGATCGCGGTCAAGGTATTTCAGTGGTCGGACGGCACCTATCTGGAGGATCAGGACTGCTGGCGGCTGAGCGGCATTTTCCGCGACGTGTACCTGCTGGGCGTAAAGCAAAACCACATACGCGACGTGGCCTGCCGCGCGGTGCTCTCGGACGATTACCGCGACGGCGTGCTGGACGTGGAGGCCGACGCGCCCGAGAACTGCCCGTTGACCGCCAAGCTGTATTACCAGGGCGCGCTTTTGCAGGAAAAGCCGTTAAGCGGCGGCAAGGCGCGCTTCGACGTGCCCGGCTGCGAGCGCTGGAGCGCGGAAACGCCCGCCCTTTACACCCTTTTGGTGTGCTCGCCCGACGAGGTGCAGCGCGTGGACGTGGGCTTTAAAAAGGTGGAAATCCGTGAAAAACAGCTGTTCGTAAACGGCGTGTCCATCAAGCTAAAGGGCGTAAACCGCCACGACACCAACGATACGCTGGGCCACGTTTCCACCATGGAAACCATGCTGCGCGACATCGAGTTGATGAAGCAGATGAACATCAACACCGTGCGCACTTCGCATTACCCCAACGACCCGCGCTGGCTTGAGCTGTGCGACCGGTACGGCCTGTACGTAATCGACGAGACCGACCTGGAAAGCCACGGTTCGGCCGTGATGGAGTGCTATCGCGAAAAGGAGAACATCCCCTTCGATTCGCTGGACAATATGTTTAACTATTTCCCCAATCAGCCGGATTGGCGCGACGCCATGGTGGACCGCGCCGAGCGCATGGTGCTGCGCGACCGCAACCACGCCTCCATCATCTTCTGGTCGATGGGCAACGAATCGGGCTACGGCCCCAACATCGGCGCGATGCGCGACCGCGTGCTGTCCATAGACGATACCCGCCCCATTCATTACGAGCGCGAGCCGGGCTGCGTGTATTCCGATGTGGAATCGGTGATGTATCCCAGCGTGGAAGAGGTAATCCGTCAGGGCCAGCGCGACGACCCGCACCCCTACTTCATGTGCGAATACGCCCACGCCATGGGCCTGGGCGCCGGGTCCATGAAAGAATACTGGGACGCCATTTACGCGTACGACCGCCTGATCGGCGGCTGCGTATGGGAGTGGGTGGACCACGGCATGCTGGCCGAGAACGAAGAGGGCGACACCTTCTGGGCCTACGGCGGCGACTTTGGCGACAAGCCCAACGACAGCAATTTCTGCGTGGACGCGCTCAACTATCCCGACCGCACGCCTCATACCAATTTGCTGGAGCTGAAAAAGGTGCTTGAGCCGGTCAAGATCGCCCTGGAGGGCGGCGAGCTGGTTATCAGCAACCTGTACGCCTTTAAAACGCTGGACCATCTAAGCGCGGTGTGGAGCCTGGTGCGCGAGGGCGAGCAGACCGCCTGCGGCCGGCTGGATATCAGCGGCGTAGCGCCCTACGGGCAAAAACGCGTGCCCCTGCCCTGCGCGATTCCTCAGAGCGGAGAGTGCTTTTTGAACATTCGCGTAAGCGAGGCCTTTGAGACGCTGTGGGCCGGCGCCGGGCACGAGGTAACCTTTATCCAGATTGCGCTTGACGCCAAGGCGCGCGTCGCGCGCGAAAGCGCGGGCGCGATGAGCCCGCTGTACGCCTGCGAAGAAGAGGGCGAACTGCTGATCGAGGGCGAGGACTTCTCCATTGTGTTCGATACGCGTCTGGGCGTTATGACATCGTTTGAGACCGCCGGATGCGAACTGTTGGAGGAAGGCCCGCAGGTGAACCTGTGGCGCGCGCCCATCGACAAC
>CAWVLE010000287.1:0-15151 GCA_963929805.1 uncultured Eubacteriales bacterium
CCTCCTTAAAATGCTTATGCTTTATCCTCGTCCGAATTTGAGCCCGCCTGCCGTTCCGCGCGCGCGCAGGGCGAAATTTCGGGCGTAAAGGCGCCGCTTTTTCGCAAGCGGGGTTCCAGCAGCCTAAGCGCGCCGTAGCTGACCGCCAGCATAATCAGCGCGCCCAGCGCCTGGGATAGTTCGCTTCCGCCAATCAGCGTGCCCAGCCCCAGGCCGCTTAGCAGCCCCAGCAGGGGCAGGCCGTAAGCCAGTATCGAAGCCCGGCCCACGTTGCCGTCTTCCAGCGTAAGTTCCACCATATCGCCCTCGCGGTAGTCGCCCGGGGGCAGCTTGACCAGATGCCGGGCCTGGCGGCCGTACTTACAGGCCTTGCAGGCCTCGCACGCCTCGGGACGCAATACCTCGGCCATTAGCCGTCCGTTTTCATTTACCACTTTGGCGGTTTGCTTCATGCGAAAAACTCCTTTGAAAATGCGCGCCGTACCGGTAATCTTGCGCCGCGCGCCCGCGCTCTAATCCAGAAGATCGCGCAGTTTCGCGGCGGAACTCGCGGCCGCGCCCGAGTCCGAGCCGGCGAACGAAGAAACGCTCATGTCGATTATGGGAAGAAGGCCTTCCGAGCCAAAGATCTGGGGCAGCTTGCCGTCCCACTGCTCGATGCTCAGGTAGCGGATGAGCGCGTCGGTGATCGAGGCGGCGATTTTGGCGTTGGCCTGCGCCTCCGCTTCGGCCTGGACCTGGCGCGCGTAGGCGTTGGCGTCGGCCTCAATGCGCGCCACCTCGGCGTCGGCCTCGGCCAGTATGGATCGCTCCTGCGCGTCGGCGTTGGCGGAAATGATGCGGCGCTCGGCGGTGGCCTTTTCCACGCTGACCTGTTGGGCCTGCTCGGTTTCCACCTTCAGCTTGGTCTGCTCGGCCACCTGCTTGGCTTCGACCGCGTCGGTGAACGCGTCGGAGAAATCCACGTCCTCAATGGCGATGGATATAATCTGTATGCCGTACGCCTTCATTTCGGGCTCCAGCATGGATTTTATATCCTTGGACAGCGAATCGCGCACCTGGATCAGCTTTTCCGCCGAATAGCGGGAAAATACCGATTTGACGTTTTCCTGTATGCGCGGCTCCATTACGGTGGTATAGTAGGACCGGCCTACCGTTTTGTAAAGCGTCTGGGCGGTTTCGCGGTCGATGGCGTAGTTAACCGAGCAATCGATATCCACCTGTTGGATGTCGGAGGAAAAGGCCTGCATGTTAAGCTGCGCCTTCTGGGCGCGGTTGTCCATCAGCACGACCTCCTGGACGGGATTTTTCAGGTGAAACCCTTCGTCCAGCGTGTAATCGGCTACCTTGCCAAATGTCACCACCACGCCGGTATGACCCGCGGGTACGGTGACGAAGGGGGGAAACGCGATAAGAAGCCCCACCACCGCCGCCACGATGACGGCGGCCAGTATAAGGGAAGTGCGCATCGAACGCGCGCTGCGTTTTTTACCTGCGCCGCGCTTGGGGGTAACGACATCGCCTTGACCGTTCATAAATTACCTCCTGATTAATTTAAGCTGTATCCATAAGCGCGCCCGCTTATTGGCCCTTGTCCTCGTCCAGCGCCAGGCGGATACTAAGCGCGTCGAGCTGCTCCTGCTTTACGTCGGCCGGCGTATCCATCATCAGGCAGTTGGCGTTTTGCGCCTTGGGGAACGCGATTACGTCGCGCAGCGATTCGCCGCCGGTAAGGATCATCACCAGGCGGTCCACGCCAAAGGCGAAACCGCCGTGGGGCGGCGTGCCGTATTTGAAGGCCTCAAGCAGGAAGCCGAAACGGTGCTGCGCTTCCTCGGCGCTTAGTCCGATCAGCTTGAACATGCGCGCCTGGTCCTCGCTGCGGTGGATGCGGATGGAGCCCGAGCCCATTTCGATGCCGTTAAGCACCAGGTCGTAGGCCTTGGCGCGCACCTTGCCCGGCTGGGTATCCATCAGCGGTCTGTCCTCGTCCATGGCGCTGGTGAAGGGATGATGCATGGCCACGTAGCGCCCTTCTTCCTCGTCGTACTCCAACAGCGGGAACTCGGTTACCCAGAAAAGGTTGTACTTGCCCTCGTCGATCAGGCCGTGGCGGCGCGCGATTTCGCGGCGCAGTTCGCCCAGCGATTGCAGCACCACGCTGTCCTTATCGGCGACAAAGAACAGCGCGTCGCCCGGCTGCGCGCCCATCTGTTCGCTAAGTGTCTGTGCCAGTTCGGCGGTGAGGAACTTGTTAAAGGAACTTTTGTATGTGCCGTCGGCGTTAAACACCACCCAGGCCAGCCCCTTGGCGCGGTAGGTCTTTACAAATTCGGCCAGGGAATCGATTTCCTTGCGGCTCATCTTGGCGCCCAGGCCGCGCGCGTTGATGCCGCGCACCGATCCGCCCGCCGCAACCGCGCTTTCAAATACGCCAAAGCCCGAGTGCGCCACCGCCTGGCTTACGTTAACCAGCTTCATGTCAAAGCGGGTGTCCGGCTTATCCGAGCCGTAGTTTTCCATGGCGTCGCGCCAGGTCATGCGGGGCAGGGGCAGCGTAAGCTCGATTCCCTTCACGTCGCGGAAAACCTGGGCGAACGCGCCTTCCACCACGCGCTGGATGTCTTCCGGTTCGATAAAGGACATTTCGATATCCACCTGGGTAAATTCCGGCTGACGGTCCGCGCGGCTGTCCTCGTCGCGGAAGCAGCGGGCGATCTGGAAATAACGGTCAAAGCCCGCGAGCATCAAAAGCTGCTTGTAAATCTGCGGCGATTGGGGCAGCGCGTAAAATTCGCCGGGGTGCAGCCGGGCGGGCACCAGAAAATCGCGCGCGCCTTCCGGCGTGGATTTGGTAAGTATGGGGGTTTCCACCTCGGTAAAGCCCTCGGATTCCATGTGGCGGCGTATGGCCGAAACCACCCTGGCGCGCAGGCGCAGCCGCTGCTGCATGGAAGGGCGGCGCAAATCCAGATAGCGGTATTTCAGCCGTACCAATTCGTTTTCGTTGGCCGCGTCGTCGATGTAGATGGGCGGCGTTTCGGATTTATTGAGCAGTTCGGCGCGCAGCACAAACACCTCGACGTCGCCGTTTTTCATCTTGGCGTTTACCGCCTCGGCCGCGCGCATGCGCACCTCGCCCTCTATGGAAAGCACGTATTCCGAGCGCAGCGAACCGCCCAGACGGAAGCATTCCGCGCCGCAGGTGGCCTCGTCAAACACCAGCTGCACCATGCCCTCGCGGTCGCGCAGCCACACGAACACCACGCCGCCCAGATCGCGGGTGCGCTGCACCCAACCCGACAGACATACGCGCTGACCCGACAGCGCCCGCGTTACCTCGCCGCAGTAATGGGTGCGGCGAAAACCGATATGGCTCATGGTTTTTCCCTCGCTTTTATCATAATTATTTGTAAGGCGCGGCCTGCCGGCCGCGCGCGGGTTTATTTATCCATGCGCAGCTTTTCCACAACCGCCTCGCGCGGCGCCAGCTGTTCCTCGCCGCGCGTCATGTCGCGCAGCCTGACCACGCCCTGGGCCAGTTCGTCGCCCGCGATCACCGCTACAAGCGGCACGCCCAGCTTGCCCGCGTATTTAAACTGGGCCTTCAGGCTGCGGGCGGCGTGGTCCATATCCGCCGCGATACCGGCCTGGCGCGCCTGACGCACCAGGCGCGCGCCCTCGAGCCGCGCCTCGTCGCCCATCGTACACACAAACAGATCGTAAAGCGGCTTTTCCTGCGCGGACAGGCCGCGCATATCCTGCACCATCAAAATGCGCTCCACGCCCATGCCGAAGCCAAACCCCGGCAGCGCCGGGCCGCCCAGCTGCTCCACCAGTCCGTCGTAGCGCCCGCCGCCGCACACGGTCAGTTGGCCGCCCTCAGTCTGGGTAATGATTTCAAACACGGTTTTGGTGTAGTAATCCAATCCGCGCACGATGCGGGCGTCCACTTTGTAGGAAATGCCCATGGCGTCAAGGTAGCGCTTAAGCTTTTCAAAGTGATCCGCGCAGTCGCCGCACAGGCAGTTTAGCATTTCCGGCGCGCCGGATAGCTCCGCCTGACAGGAAGGCTCCTTGCAATCGAGTATGCGCAGCGGATTGCGCTCGAAGCGGTCGCGGCAGGTGGGGCACAGCCTGTCAAGGCGCGGGCGCAAAAACTGTTTCAGCTTTTCGTGATACGCGCCGCGGCAGGCGGGGCAGCCGATGGAGTTGATGTTAAGCGACAGATCGCCGATGCCGCAGGCCTCCAACTGGTCCATGGCCAGGCGTATGCCCTCGGCGTCGCAGCTGGCGTCCTTCGCGCCGAACACCTCGATGCCCAGCTGATGATGCTCGCGCAGCCGGCCCGACTGGGGCTTTTCATAGCGAAACACCGGGCAGGAGATATAATACATCTTGCAGGGCAGCGCGCCCGCGTCCAGGTGCGCCTCCAAAAAGGCGCGCGCCGCGCCGGCCGTGCCTTCGGGCTTTAGCGTAATGGAGCGGCCGCCCTTGTCCAAAAAGGTATACATTTCCTTTTGCACCACGTCGGTCGTGTCGCCTACGCCGCGCAAAAACAGCTCGGTATGTTCAAATACCGGCGTACGCACCTCTCGAAAACCGGCCAGACGGCAGATTTCGCGCATGGACGATTCGATTTTTTGCCAGCGGTAACTTTGTGCGGGCAGCACGTCCTGGGTGCCCTTGGGCGCCTGTGTCAACAGCATTTTGGTTCCCTCCTTGAAATTCGCGCGTGGCGTATAGAAAAAACCTTTCGTCCTGACCAAGGGACGAAAGGTTTCGCGGTGCCACCCTTTTTAGGCGCAATGCGCCTCGCTTTTATTTCTTATCGCGAAAACACGCCATCATTACAATGGGGGCTCCGGGTTGTCCCTCGTGGCGCGCGTTCGGACGCTTTCACCGCTTCGCCCTCGCTTTGGACCGCCGCCGCCGATTCTTCCCATCTTTGCCCATATTTTATGCCAAAATTATAAGCGATGCAGGACGGGTTGTCAAGCGCTTTTTCGCTATGACCGCGCGCCGCCGCTATGACCGCGCGCCGCCGCGCCTGATCGCTTCTATAATTTTTTCGCACACGCGCCCGGCCGCGTGTCCGGTCTCGGTGCAGCCGTAAAAGGCCAGTATTTCCTCGTCGTTATGCCGTGCCGACCGCGCGTCGGCGCGCGAAAGCAGCGCTTCCAATTCGGATTGGGAAAAGGCGGCCTGATAGGGCGAGGCGTCTATATCAAAATAGAAGGTGCGCTCCTCGCGTTCAAAGCTTTCGCGGTCGCTCTGGTAAAGCGCGATCTGGCGCCAGGTCAGGGCGAAGTCCCCCGCGCAGGAGGAATAATCGGTAATCAGCACGTCGCTTGCCAGCAATATATCCGCCATGTCCTCGTAGCCGGATACGTCGATGACGCGCGCGTCTTCGGGCAGCCCGTCCAGCCCCAGCGCGGTGCTGTGGCAGCGCACCAGGCAGCGGTACTCGCATCCGTCGCGCGCGCTCAGGCAGTCCAGCGCGCGGATCAGGTCGATATCCTGGATCGGTTGCAGCCCGTGCGTACGCGCGGCCTGGCGGCGCATGGTGGGCGCGTAGAGCATGTAGCGCGCGTTTTCGTCCAGCCCCAGCCGCGCGCATGCGCCTGGGCGGGTTTGCCCGGCGGGCAGCGTCAGCACGTCGTTGCGGGGCGAACCCACCTGCATCACTTCGCCGCGAAAGCGGAACCCGGTGCGGAAAGTCTCCTCGCAAAAGCGCGAACCGGCCACCATCACGTCGGCGATGCGCTCCTCCAGTATGGGCTTGCCCGGCGGATGGTCGGGCGCGTCGTAGAGCATTTTTTTAAAGCCGCGGTCGCCGTGCCAGGTCTGCACGTAAAACTGGCGCGCGCGCTTTACCGTATAAAGCGGCTTGGGCATATTGTCCACCCACGCGCGCGCGGTGGCCATTAGATAGATCGCGCGCAGCGAATTGGGGCGCGCCCGCCGCGCGTAGCCGGGCAGGCTGCCCGCCGCGCCGTCGCGCATCAGCCAGACGATTTCGGCCTGGGGCCGCATCTCGTGCAGCCGTTCGCTGATCGCGCGCGGGTTGTCCGAATAGCTTTTTCCCGAAAAGCTGGAAAACACCACCCGCTCCCGGCGGATGGGGATAGCCCCGCACGCCGCCATAAAGGCGCGCCGCGCCGCGTGTACGGCCTGTGCGACGATTTTTGAAGGCATTGAATTTCTTCCCTTCGCGTAAAAATGAATATGCCGCGTATGCAGCTACTATTGTATGCCAAACAGGGCAAACAATCAAGCGCGCGCATGCGGCAAGTAAGTATTAGAACGGGCGCGCGGGTCATATATTCTGCTTACCGGGAGGCGGTGGACATGCGTTCGCTTCTTAACAGGCTGCCCGGCCCCATGCGCGCGCTGCTGGAAGGCGCGCTTAACGAGGACACGCGGGAGATACGCCTGCGCGTTGGGCGGCCGCTGGAGATACGCGGCGCGGACGGCGAAAGCCGGCTGTTGGGCCCGCCGCAGGAAAAGCGCGCGCTGGACGAGGCGGTGTCGGCGCTCGCCGGGCACTCGGTGTACGCGCTGGAGGAACACATGCGCGAGGGCTACTTTTCGCTGCCGGGCGGCTATCGCGTGGGGCTGGCCGGCGCCTACAGCCTGGAGGAGGGGAACGTGCGCGCGCTTTCGGCGATCGGCTCGGTATCGATACGCATCGCGCGCGAGATACGCGGCGCGGCGGACTGCGCGATCGGCTGGATACGAGACGGGCGGCGCGTGCGCAGCGCGCTGGTTATATCCGCGCCCATGATGGGCAAGACCACGCTTTTGCGCGACCTGGCGCGCCAGATTTCCGACGGAGGGCTGCATGTGGCGCTGGCGGACGAGCGGGGCGAGCTGGCCGGATGCCGCGAGGGCGTGCCGCGCATGGACGTGGGCGCGTTAAGCGACGTGGCCGACGGGTTGCCCAAGCATATCGCCATGGAACTGCTGGTGCGCGCCATGTCGCCCGAGGTCATCGTCACCGACGAGTTGGGGCGCGCGCAGGACGCCGAGGCGGTGTGCGAGGCGGTGCGTTCGGGCGTGGCGGTGCTGGCTTCGGCGCACGCCGACAGTTTTGCGCGCGCGCGCTCGCGCCGCGCGCTTGCGCCGCTGTTCGAGGACGCGCTGTTTGAACGGGTGCTGCTGCTCTCGGGCGCGCCCGGACGTCTGGCGGCGGTGATGGACGGAAGGGGGGAGACGCTGTGGAGGGCTGGGCAATACGCGCCGGCGCGGCCGTCGTGTTCTCCTTAAGCTGCGCGCTGGCCGGGCACGCGATGAGCGTGCAGGCGCGCCGCCGCGCGCTCTATCTGGGGCAGTTGCGCGCCGCGCTCGCGCGTCTGGAGGTGTACATGCTAGAGCAACTGCTGCCGCTGGACGAGGCGCTCAAAGAGGTCAAACATCCGCTGTTTGCGCGCGTGGGGGAGGCGGTGGCTTCCGGCGCGCCGGCGCGCGAGGGGTGGGCCGAATTGGAAAGGGAACGCGGCGCGCGCGGCGGCGCGCTCGATTGCCTGAGCGGCGAGGACATAACCTGCATGCGCGAACTGTTTGAAGAGCTGGGCATGTCGCTGCGCCAAACGCAGAAGATTTTGCTAAACCAGGCCGCGCGCACGCTCGCGCGGTTAGAGGAGATCGCCATAAAAGAGGCGGCCGAACGCGGACGGCTGTATACCTCGCTGGGACTTTTGATCGGGCTGATGCTGTCGGTCTGCCTCATGTAAGGGGCAACACGGCTTAAAAACACGCGGTTGTGCCCACGCGGCTGGCCGCGCGGGTAAAACCGCGAAAGGACGCGCGCATGAATATCGACATGGTTTTTAAAATCGCCGCGATCGGCGTATTGGTGGCTGTATTGGGCCAGGTGCTTACCCGCGCCGGCCGCGAGGATATGGCCATGCTGACCACGTTAACCGGCCTGATCATCGTGCTGATGATGGTGGTGGGCCTGATCAGCGATTTTTTTACGAGCGTAAAGAGCATTTTTCAGCTGTACTGAAAAGGCGGAAGGTGGTGAAAAGCGATGCAGGTATTGCGCATCGCCGCGCTGTGCGTGGCGGCCGCGCTTATGACGCTTACGCTGCGCGCCGAGCGGCCCGAAATCGCGCGCGTCGTGGCGATCTGCGCGGGCGTGGCGGCCGTGACGCTGTCCATGGACGCGATAGGCGGCGTAGTTTCGCAACTGGCGGCGCTCACCCAGGCGGTAGCGCTGGACGGCGGATCGCTGGGGCTGATGCTGCGCGCGCTGGGCGTTTCGGTCATCGGCGAATTTGCCTCGGGCATGTGCCGCGACGCGGGCGAAAGCGCGCTGGCCGCCCGGGTGGAGTTTGGCAGCCGGGTGGCGCTATTGGCCATGGGCGCGCCGCTTATGGTGGAGCTGGTAAACCAGCTGATGCAATGCATCGGCGCGTAAGGCTGCTCTGGTGCGCGCTGGCGCTGGCGTGGGCGCTCTATCCGGCCTGCGCGCTGGCCGCGGATATGGGCGCGGACATAGAACGCAGCATGCCCAGCGACGCCCAGCTGGCCGGTTTTCAAAGCTACGCCGACGATAACGCGCCCCAGATACGGGTGCGCGAACTGATAGGCGAACTGGCCTCGGGCGGCACGGTGTCGCTGGATGAAATCGTGGATGCCGCGCTTAAGGCCGCGCGCGAGGCGTTTTACCGGGTGGGCGGGCAAATCGCGGCGCTGGTCGTCCCCGCCGTATTGCTTTCCGCGCTTAAGCTTTTGGAAAGCGGGGACGAGAGCAGGCGGCGCGTGTGCGCCTTTGTGATGTACGTCACGGCCGCGGGCGCCATGCTCGGCCTGTTCTCGGGCAGCGTCAGCGTGGCGCTGAACATTACCGAGCGCGCGGGCGGTTATATCGAAACGCTCTTTCCGGTATTGACCGCGCTGCTGGCCGCCTGCGGCGCTACGGCCACCGCGGCGGCAAGCGCGCCGGTGGGTACGCTGGCCGCCGCGGTTTTATCCGGCACGGTAACCGAAGCGATGATGTGGCTGTGCGCGGGCGCGGCCGCGCTGGCGGTGGCCGGCACGCTCAGCGAACATTTTTCGCTCGCGCGGCTGCTGGATTTGTTTAAAAGCGCGCTTCATTGGATCAGCGCGCTGACGCTGACCGCCTTTGCCGGGCTGATGGGGTTGGCCAATTTGATGGGCGGCGGGCAGGACAGCGCCACCATGCGCGCGGCCAAATACGCGGTGGGCACGCTGATACCGGGCGTGGGCGGCGAGGTGGCCGATACCATGAACGCGCTTTCCTACAGCGCGGCGCTGGTAAAAAACGCCACGGGCGTAACCGGGCTTGTGGTGCTGGCGGTATCGGTCCTGCCGCCGCTGATCGAGCTGGGCGCGGCCTATTTTGCCGTGCGGCTTTCCGCCGCGCTTATCGAGCCGCTGGGCGGCGGGCAGATGCAAAAACTGGCGGACCGGTTTTCTACGGCGCTGGGCATGCTGCTGGTGGCGGCAAGCACGTCGGTGGTGGTGGCCGTCGCGCTTACCGGCGCGGTGCTGAGCGTGCCGCTTAGCGCCATGGCCGGCGCGTAGGGCGAGCAAGGGGGGATTTGATGCAGGCGCTTTCCGTGGCGCTGGGGCGGCTTATCGCGCTGTGCGCGCTGTGCGCGGTATGCGACGCGTTAATTCTGGGCGCGCGGCTGCGCGAGGCGCTTAGGCTGATCGCGGCGGCGCTGATGATGGGCGCGGTAATGGATATGGCGCGCGCCTTTGTGGCGGCGCTGACGGGCGGGGTGTGATCTGGATGCAGGCAAAGTGGGAAAAATGGATGCAGGCGCTGCGCGGCGCGCGTCAACTGAAGTGGATCTTGCTGTGCGCCGCGGCGGCGCTTGTGGTGCTGTCGCTTTACCCGGCCAGCCGGGCGGCGCGGCAACAGGCGGACGGCACAGACATAGAGGCGCGCATGGAGCGCGTGCTTTCCCAGGTGTCGGGCGCGGGCCGGGTGCGCGTTCTGGTCAACGAAAAGGAAAACGTGACCGGCGCCTTTTCCACCGGTCAGACCGGCGCCGATTCAATCGAAGGGGTAGTGGTGGTGGCCGAGGGCGCGCGCGACGTGCGGGTATCGCTTGAGCTTTTGCGCGCGGTGAAGGCGCTGCTGGGCATAGAGGCCGAGCGCATCGAGGTGCTGGCCATGGAGGAGAGCGGATGAGTATGACGCGGATGGGCAAGTGGCGCCTGGCGGTATCGTGCGCCTCGGCCCTGGTATTGGTCGCGCTGTGCGCGCTGGCGGCCGGCTTAAAGCAGGAAATAAAAGCGCAACCTGTAACCGCGCAGGTTGAACAGGAACAGGACCCCATTTTAGACTTTATTACGGAGCGCGCCGTGCTCAGGCGCGAGCAGACCCGCCAGCTGGAACAGATGATGAACGACGAAAATCTGGACATCGTTCTGCGCGGCGAGGCGGGCGCGCAGCTGCTTAGGCTTTTGGAATATTCCGAACAGGAAACCACCATCGAGGGCGTGCTGCGCGTGCGCGGCTTTGAGGACGCGGTGGTCACCGTACACGCCGATTCGGCCAACGTGCTGGTTAGAACTCCTTCGCTTAGCCGCGATCAGTCGGCGCAGATTCTGGAACTGGTCAGCAGGGAAACCGGCCTGTTGGGCGGAAATATAAAGATCATCCCCATAAATTGATTGCTGGGGTTTGCTTCTTTTATGGAAAACTGCTATAATAGAATACATGATTAAGGAGGTGCTTGTTCTAATGAATGAGAATCTTCCAACGAATGTTCAGTTGGACACAAATCAGAACGGTTCCGTTTCGTTCGCGACGGATGTAATTACCACCATCGCGGCGCTCGCCGCCAACGAGGTGGAGGGCGTGGCCAGCATGTACGGCGGATCGGGCAGCCTTGCGGATATCCTTACGCGCAGGGGCCAGTCCTCGCGCAATTTAACGCGCGGCGTGCGCGTGGATATGACCGATAACCAGCTGTCGGTGCTTATTTCCATTATCATTGATTACGGTTCGCCCGTCCCCGAAGTGGCGCGCAATATTCAGGAGAATGTGAAAAAGGCCATCGAAACCATGAGCGGGCTGACGGTCGCCAACGTAGACGTACATGTACAGGGCGTAAGCTTCGAACGCGAAAACCGCGCCGCCGCCGAAATCGAGCAGCAGCAGCGCGTGCTTTTGCAAAAACGCCAGGACGGCGAGTATGCCGCACAGACGCCTGAACCTGAAAAGGAAGAGGCGCCTTCGGCCGGCCCGCAGGCGGATTGTGGCCCGGACGAGGACGGCGGGGCCGGACAGCCGGAGGACGGCTGCGAGCCGGAGCCGGTAGACGAAGACGCGCGTTAGCGCATTGCGCCCCTGAAGCCCGCAGCGGCGGGCGCTTCGGAAAGGGTGGTGTTTTAAGTGAAAATCAAGCTTTACGAGCGCATCGCGATGGTGATATACGCCGTGCTGGGCCTGGCCTGTACGGCCTGCATTGGCCTTGCCATATGGATGCCCGGCCTGTTTTCCGACAACTGGCTATGGGGCTTTGTCATCGGCGGCTTTGCCGCAGTGATTTTGCTGTCCATCAGGTCGCTGCGCATGGCCTTCAGGCGCGAGCCCGGGCCGGACAAAACCTCGGTCAGCGTGCAAAATACCGAGGACGGTTCCGTGCGCATATCGGTCCAGGCGATGGACACGCTGGTCAAACAGGCGATCGGCCATACCGAGGGCGTGGCCGCCATCAAAACCCATATCATCAATCACGAGGATTCCATTACCGTCCAGATCGAAATGACGCTGGAAAGCGACGTACACATTCCCAATATCACCATGCTGATGCAGCGTTCCATCAAGAACTTTATCGAGGAATATTCGGGCATCGCCGTGCGCGAAGTGACCGTGATGATTACCGATATCGTCACCATTACGCCCCAGCCGCCGCTCGCCCTGGAGGAGAAAAAGCCGGATCCCGTGCTGGAGCAGGCGACCGATTTTGTGGACGAGGCGCCTGAAACGAAGCCCGAAGCCGAAATCGCCCTGGACGCGGAAAACGAGGCCGCGCCTGACGCGGCCGAAACCGCGGAACCCGAGCGGGCGGAACCCGAAGCCGGGGCGGCAAACGAGGCGGACTGGCAGGCGGAAGAGGCGCAGCGGCCCGAACAGGACGCCGAAGACGAACAGACGCGCTATGACGCTCAGGTTGAAGACGCCGGCCAGGACGGCCAACCGGACGCCGGCGCGGACGAATCCGGCGCGGATGAATCCGATGAGGACGAACCGCTGAACAGGCGGGGCGAGGGCGGCGCGTAGCCCGGTTTTGCGCCGCTCTGGAAGGGCCGCATCCGTTGTATTAGGATTTTACGTTATTCTGGCAAAAAAGCGCTTTTAATTGAATACACGGCGTGATATTATGTAAATCGGGTGGGGCGTCGCCCCGCCCGATTGCGCGTAAAGGCGCAAACAAATAATTACCGGGGGAATCCAGATGAACAGGACGCAGGCGCGCGCGGCGGCCATGAAAATGCTCTACGAGTGGGATATGGGCGGCGACGGCGGCGAGGATACGCTCAGCGGCATGCTCGAAATCGAACCGGGCGAGGAAGAATACGGCTACATGGACGCGCTGGTAAACGGCGTAAAGCAAAATGTGGACGAGATAGACGGCCGCATAGAAAAATTCGCGGTGGGCTGGAAAAAGGACAGGCTCGCCAAGGTGGATCTGGCCATACTGCGCCTGGGCGCGTACGAGCTTTGGCGCGGAGAAATTCCCGGCCCGGTCGCTATCAGCGAGGCGGTGGAGCTTTCGCGCGTGTATTCCACCGAAAAGGCGGGCCCGTTTATCAACGGCGTGCTGGGCAATATCATGCGCGCTTTGAAACGATGACGGGCGTTATCGGTTTTGACACCAGCTGCTACCGCACTTCCGTGGCCTGCGTACAGGACGGGCAAATGCGCGCGGCGCGCTCCAAACTTTTAGAGGTGCCGCACGGCGAACGCGGGCTGCAACAGTCGCGCGGCGTGTTTCAACACGTCCAAAATTTGCCCGCCTTAATGGAAGAGATGTTTGCGCAGATAGGTAAGTGTCCTATTGACGCGGTGGCGGTCAGCACGCGGCCAAGGCCGGTGGAAAAATCCTACATGCCGGTGTTCACCGTGGGCGCGGCGGCGGCGCGTTCGCTGGCGGCCGCGCTGCGCGTGCCGCTGATTGAGACCAGCCACCAGCAGGGCCATCTGCGCGCCGCGCTGGTGGACAGCGCCCTGCGCCGGGACGAATTTCTGGCGCTGCACCTTTCGGGCGGCACCACGGAAATTGTGCGGGTACACGGCGCGCTGGAGGTAGAGCTGCTGGGGGGCGCCAGCGATATCAGCGCGGGCCAGCTGGTGGATCGCGCCGGCGTGCGCATGGGGCTGGATTTTCCGGCCGGGCCGGCGCTTGAGCAGATGGCCGTGCGCGGTACGGCGCGCGCCTGCCTGCCGCTGTCCATGCGCGGTCTTGAGATAAGCTATTCGGGCGCGGAGACGCGCCTTATGCGCCTTATAGACGCGGGCGAAGTTTCAAACGACGACCTGGCGGCGGAGGTATATTCGCTCCTTTCGCGCAGCATCGCCAAGCTGATCGACCTGACCGCGCGGCGGACCGGCATTTATCACGTGCTGCTGGCCGGGGGCGTGGCCTCGTCGGATCTGTTCCGGCGCATGCTGGATGAGCGGCTGAAAAAGCGCGGCTGCCGCGCGCGCCTTTACTGGGCAAGGCCCGAACTGTCGGGCGATAACGCGGTAGGCGTCGCGCTGATCGGGTCCGACTATCTGAGCGGGCGCAAAGGCGGCGCCGAAGGGATTTAATAAATACAAAAACGGCCGCGCGCTGCGGGCAGGGCGCGCAGCGCGGCATAACCGGCACGGGTAAGGAGAGGATTATATTGAGCGCACAACGAATAGACGGCAAGGCGATCGCCTCGGCTGTTCGCGCGGAAATCGCCGGGGAGACGGCGAAACTGACGGAATCGGGCATTACCCCCGGCCTCGCGGTAATACTGGTGGGGGACGATCCGGCCTCCAAAGTGTACGTGCGCAACAAGGAACGCGCCTGCCAGCAGGTGGGCTTTAATTCCTGGATAATACGCATGGACGCGGACACCACGCAGGATCAACTGCTCGGCGAGATCAGGCGCCTGAACGCCGAGCCTACCGTGGACGGCATTCTGGTGCAGCTTCCGGTGCCCAGGCAGATCAACCCCGGCGAAGTGATACGCGCGATTGCGCCCGATAAAGACGTGGACGGCTTCCACCCCATGAACACCGGCGCGCTGTTTTCGGGCGAGGAGGGTATGGTCTCCTGCACGCCCATGGGCTGTATTGAACTGCTAAAGCGTTCCGACATAAAGATGAGCGGCGCGCACGCGGTGGTCGTGGGCCGCAGCAACATCGTGGGCAAACCCATGGCGATGCTGCTTTTGCGCGAAAATTGCACGGTTACCGTGTGCCATTCCAAAACGGCCGGCCTGGGCGCGATTACCCGTCAGGCCGATATACTGGTCGCGGCCATTGGCCGGCCCGGTTTTATTACCGCGGACATGATTAAGCCGGGCGCGGCGGTGATCGACGTGGGCATTAACCGCCTGAGCGACGGCACGCTGTCGGGCGATGTGGATTTTGCCGGGGCCAGCCAGGTGGCCGGCGCGATTACGCCCGTGCCGGGCGGCGTAGGCCCGATGACCATCGCCATGCTTTTGAAAAATACGCTCAAGGCCGCCAAAGCGCATGGCCGCTGAGTGGGTTTTAAGCGTCGGCCAGTTAAACGAATACGTCCGGCGTCAGCTGGCGGCCGACCCGATTTTGCGCAACCTCAACGTGCGCGGGGAAATTTCCGGCTTTAAACGCCACTACAGCGGGCACATGTATTTCACCCTTAAGGATGAAACCTCGCGCGTGCAGTGCGTAATGTTTCGCCAGAACGCGGCGGGGCTGCCGTTCCAGCCGCGCGACGGCATGCAGGTGGTAGCCTCGGCCAGCGCCTCGCTGTACGTTCAGGGCGGGGCGTATCAGCTGTACGTGGAATCCATGCGCGAGGAGGGCGGCGGCGACCTCAACCGCCGTTTCGAGCAGCTCAAGGCGCGTCTGGCGGCGGAAGGGTTGTTTGACGCGGCGCTTAAAAAGCCGCTGCCCATGCTGCCGCGCTGTGTGGGCGTG
>CAWVLE010000288.1:0-8841 GCA_963929805.1 uncultured Eubacteriales bacterium
TACTTTATAATATTTATACGATTTCCAGCGGCGTCCGGCCCGTGCGCCGGACGCCGCGTCAGCAATAAAACCGGGGAGGAAGATACAATGGACGCTGTGGCGATGCGGGAATTTCTGTCGGGCGCCGGCGCGGATGCGAAACTTAATGAGATATATCAGGACGCGGCCGGCGCGCAGCGCGCGCGGTACGACGCGCTCGTTCAGGAGCATGTAAAGCTGTTCGGCCCGCGCGAGGGGATGCGCCTGGTTTCGGCGCCCGGGCGCAGCGAGATTGCGGGCAACCATACCGACCATAACCACGGCCGCGTGCTGGCCGCGGCGGTCGACCTGGATACCATCGCCGCGGCAACGCCTAACGGCGAGGGCCGTGTCACGCTCTACTCGCAGGGATACGATAAACCGTTCTGCCTGGATCTTAACGACCTTTCCGCCCGCCCGGAGGAAAGGGAGACCACCTTCGCGCTGATTCGGGGCGTGGCCGCGCGCATGAAAGAATTGGGCTACAAAACCGGCGGGTTTGACGCGGTGGTCAGCTCCACGGTGTTCAAGGGATCGGGGCTCAGCTCCTCGGCGGCCTTTGAGGTAATGCTGGTCGCGCTGCTGGACGGGCTGTACAACGGCTTTGTCATAGACGCCAAGACCCGCGCGCTGATCGCCCAGTACGCCGAAAACGTCTATTTTGGAAAGCCCTGCGGGCTGCTGGACCAGATGGCCAGTTCGGTAGGCGGGCTGGTTACCATGGACTTTGGCCAGGAACAGGCCCAAATCGAGGCGATTGGTTACGACTTTGGCGCGCGCGGCTACAGTTTATGCGTGGTTTCCGCCGGCGGCGAGCACGGCAATTTGACCGCCGAATACGCGGCCATACCCGCCGAGATGAAATCGGTGGCCGCCGCGTTGGGCGCGCAGGTGCTTAGAGAAGTGCCGCCTGAAAAGATGGAAGCGGCCATTCCCGCGCTCAAGGGCAAGGTGAGCGACCGCGCGATACTGCGCGCGCTGCACTTCTACGACGAGGACGCGCGCGTGGCGCGCCTGGTCAAGGCGCTTAAGGACGACGACCTGCCCGCCTTCTTGCAGGGCATTGTGGAATCGGGCGAGAGCAGCTGGAAGCTGTTGCAGAACCTGTACGTGCCGGGCGGCGAGAACCAGGAAATGGCGCTGGCGCTGGAACTTTCGCGCAGGATGCTGAAGGGGCGCGGCGCGTGGCGCATCCACGGCGGCGGCTTTGCGGGCACCATATTGGCCTTTGTGCCGCGCGACTTGCTTAAGGATTACCGCGCGCGCATGGACGCCGTGTTTGGCGCGGGGGCGACCACCGTGCTGTCCGTGCGCCCGGTCGGCCCGGTCGTGATCGGCTGAGCCGGCGCGAATAACAAAATAGCCGTAAGCGGCCTGCAAATGGGCGAAACATGCCGCCCGTTTGCGGGCCGCCTGGTTCATATATGGAAACATCTCGTTAAACCGCCTGATTTAACCATTAATTTGTTGTAGAGAGCGTCAAAGCGCGTTATAATAAAGGATGCTAATAGAAGTCCTGTGTGGATGAAAACATTCGATAGGGGGAGAATCATGGCGCATAAGTATGTTTACCTCTTTAAAGAGGGCAACGCCGGCATGAAGAACCTGCTGGGCGGGAAGGGCGCGAATCTGGCCGAGATGACGGCGCTGGGCCTGCCGGTGCCTCCGGGATTTACAGTTACCACCGAGGCGTGTACGGCCTACTATCACGACGGCCATATGATATCCGACGTAATCATGGACCAGGTGGAAGAAGCCCTGGCCGAGACCGAGCGCATCTGCGGCAAGAAGTTCGGGGATCTGGACAACCCGTTCCTGGTGTCGGTCCGCTCGGGCGCGCGCGTATCGATGCCCGGCATGATGGATACCATTTTGAACCTGGGCCTCAACGACGTGGCGGTTAAGGGCCTGGCCAAGCTGACCCAGAACGAGCGCTTTGCCTACGACTCCTATCGGCGATTTATCATGATGTTCTCCGACGTGGTTATGGAGATACCCAAGGCGCGTTTTGAAAAACTGCTCGACGAAGTAAAAGAGGAAAAGGGCGTAAAGTATGACACCGAGCTGGATGCGGACGACCTTAAGGGCGTTGTGGTGCTGTTTAAAAAGCTGTACCGCGACGAGAAGGGCGAGTTCTTCCCCCAGGATCCCCGCGTGCAGCTGGTCGAGGCCATCAAGGCGGTGTTCCGCTCCTGGGACAACCCGCGCGCCATCTACTATCGCCGCATGAACGACATCCCCAGCGACTGGGGCACCGCAGTCAACGTGCAGAGCAAGGTGTTCGGCAACATGGGCGACACCTCGGGCACCGGCGTGGCCTTCACCCGGGACCCGTCCACCGGCGAGAACCGGCTGTACGGCGAATACCTGATCAACGCCCAGGGCGAAGACGTGGTGGCCGGCGTGCGCACGCCGCAGGAAATTTCCACGCTGCGCGAAGTAATGCCCGAGGTGTACGATCAGTTTGTGGATATCGCGCAGAAGCTGGAAAGCCACTACCGCGATATGCAGGATATGGAATATACCATCGAGCGCGGCAAGCTGTTTATGCTGCAAACCCGAAACGGCAAGCGCACCGCCGCTGCGGCGCTTAAGATTGCCGTGGATCTGGTAAACGAAGGCATGCGCACCCGCGAAGAGGCCATCATGATGGTGGAGCCGCGCCAGCTGGACGCGCTGCTGCATCCGCAATTTGACGCCACCGCGTTAAAGGCCGCCCAGCCCATCGCGCAGGGCCTGCCCGCCTCGCCGGGCGCCGCCTGCGGCCAGATCTACTTTACCGCGCACGAGGCCACCGAGGCGGCCAAGAACGGCCAGCGCGTCATCCTGGTGCGCGCGGAGACCTCGCCCGAGGATATCGAGGGCATGAACCATGCGCAGGGCATACTGACCAGCCGGGGCGGCATGACCTCGCACGCGGCGGTCGTGGCGCGCGGCATGGGCACCTGCTGCGTCGCCGGTTGCGGCCAGCTGCGCATTGACGAAGAAGCCAAGACCATGATCGTGGGCGAAGATACCTATCACGAGGGCGACTTTATGTCCATCGACGGATCTACCGGCAAGGTGTACGGCCAGGCCATCGAAACCGTGGACGCCGACGTGTCGGGCGACTTTGCCACCATCATGCAGTGGGCCGACGACGTGCGCCGGTTGAGAGTGCGCACCAACGCCGATAACCCGCACGACGCGGCCGTGGCCGTGAAGTACGGCGCCGAGGGCATCGGCCTTACCCGCACCGAGCACATGTTCTTCGCCGCGGACCGCATCGCGGCCGT
The DNA here is from genome assembly GCA_963929805.1 of uncultured Eubacteriales bacterium. Classification (GTDB taxonomy): domain Bacteria; phylum Bacillota; class Clostridia; order Christensenellales; family Aristaeellaceae; genus CAWVLE01. The sequence goes on from CAWVLE010000288.1 coordinate 3,294, forward strand.
GCGCGAAATGATTCTGGCCGATACCGAATCCCAGCGCCGCATCGCGCTTAACAAAATCCTGCCCATGCAGAAGGGCGACTTCAAGGGCATTTACGAAGTGATGGGCGAGCGCCCGGTCACCATCCGTTACCTGGATCCGCCGCTGCACGAGTTCCTGCCCGCCAAGACCATGACCGAGGAAATCGCGGCCATCGCCAAGGAACTGGATACTACGCCAGAGGAAATCGTGGCCAAGATCGACGCGCTGCACGAATTTAACCCCATGATGGGCCACCGCGGCGTGCGCCTGTCGGTTACCTATCCCGAAATCGCCGAAATGCAAACCCGCGCGGTCATTGAGGCGGCGATCGAGGTTACCCAGGAAAAGGGCTTTGTCATCCATCCGGAAATCATGATCCCGCTGGTTGGCGACGTAAAGGAACTGGCCTACGTGCGCCAGGTGGTTGTGGATACCGCCGAGCGCGTCATGAAGGAAAAGGGCATAAAGCTTAACTACATGGTGGGCACGATGATCGAAATCCCGCGCGCGGCCGTGACGGCCGACGCCATCGCCACCGAAGCCGAGTTCTTCTCCTTCGGCACCAACGACTTAACCCAGATGACGTACGGCTTCTCGCGCGACGACGCCGGAAAGTTCCTGGACAGCTATTATCAAAAGAAGATATTCGACTTTGATCCCTTCGCGCATCTGGATCAGAACGGCGTGGGCAAGCTGGTGGAGCTGGCCGTGCGGCTGGGCCGCAAGGCGCGCCCGGAGATCAAGCTGGGCATCTGCGGCGAACATGGCGGCGACCAGTCGTCGGTCATCTTCTGCCACAAGATCGGGCTGAACTATGTGAGCTGTTCGCCCTTCCGCGTGCCGATCGCCCGTCTGGCGGCGGCGCATGCGGCCATCATGGAAAAGAACGGCCAACTGTAAATAGTTTTTTGGACGGGCGCCCTCCGATGGGAGGGCGTCCAGAGCGCTGATAAAGCCTGCAAACGCAAAAACCGCTTCTGAAAAGAAAAGAGAAGAAGCGGTTTTTGCTTACGGCGTCAGCGTCACTTGCAAACGGCGGTCACTTACGTTTAAGTAAGCTCCCTTGTTTACAAGTTCGCTTCCTTGTCTTGCAGGCCTTCTAAGCGCTCCCACAGGATGTTGACTTTGTTGGCATTCTGGGCGCGCGCCGGAGCATAACGCCGGCTCGCGCCCCGTTTATCTACAGGTCTATATCGATGCGGTAGCGCAGCATCCACTGGTTTACCTGGACAAGATACGCCAACAGTTGGGGCCCGCTCATCAGCTGGCCGAACCAGGGCGTGGCGGCCGCGTCCAGAGGCGATTCAACCAGCGCGGTTACGGCCTGCGCGTCGATTAAATCCAGTATGGGCGACGCCTTGTCGCTTAGTATCCGGCGCATCCTTTCGCGCATCAGCTGCGCATAGCGCGGGTGATGGGTTTTGGGATAAGGGCTCTTTTTGCGCATCAGCAGTTGTTCGGGCAGCAGATCGGCCGCCGCGGCCCGCAGCAGCCCTTTTTCCACGCCGCCCATGCGCTTCATGGACCAGGGCACGTTGTATACGTATTGCGCCAGACGCTCGTCGGCAAAAGGGGTAAGCACGCCCAGCTCCGTATCCGCGCACATGCATACGGCCCGCTCCTGCAAATTGGGCATAAACCACTCAAAGCACAGCCCGTGAAGCTGGCGCAAAAGCGCTTCGCGCGCGCCATCGCTGGACAGGCGGGGCAGGGAACAGGCCGATTCGTGGTAACGCATGCAGGCGTAGCGGCTCAGCCCCAGTTTCTCCCGCACGCTCGCGCGCAGCACGCTTTCGCGCAGCTGCATGGAGCCCGACCAGGGGAAGCCCTCGGCGGTGATTAATTCTTCGCGGTTAAACCAGGGATATCCGCCGAACACTTCGTCGCTGCATTCGCCCGATACGACAAAACGGTGTTCGTCCGCAATCGCGTGGGTAAACAGCATCAGCGAACTGTCTATATCGCCCATGCCGGGAAATCCGCGCAGCTCCATGGCCTTATCCAGCCCGTCGCAGAGCTGGTCGGAGGTAAGCGTCACCATGTGCGCGTCGGCGCCAAAGAGCGCGTTGGCCTGTTCTATGTAGGGCGCGTCGCGTTCAATCTGAAAATTGTTGCCGGTAAAAAAGCGCGCGCTGTCGGTGTAGTCTACCGACCAGGTAGACAGCGGACGGCCCATGCGCTTGCTCATCAGCGCGGCGAGCACGGTGGAATCCAGCCCGCCCGAGAGCATGCACGCCGGATCAAGCGGCATGACGTCGTCCACGGCCTGCTCGATTAATTCGCGTACGGTGCGTACGGTGGTGGCCTCGTCATGCTCGTGCGGATGGGCGCTCAACTCAAAATAGCGGTGAATCGCGTGCCCGTAGGCGTCGGCTACCAGCGCGCAGCCGGGTTGAAGCGACATCACGTCGCGCAGCGGCGTGCGGCCGGGCGTGCGGGCGGGGCCCAGGGCGAACACTTCGCACCAGCCCTCGCGGTTGACCGCGCGCGTGGCTACGCCCGAGTCCAACAGCGGCGCGGGGTGATCCGCGAAGGCGACCGAACAGCCGCGCACGGCGTAAAACAATATTTTTTCGCCCATTCGGTCACGGCTGAGCACCAGACGCTGCGCGTCCTGATCGATCAGCACGGTCGAGACCGGCCCTTCCAGGTGAGCGGGGTATGATTCGCCCCACATGCGGTAGGCGGCCAGCGTAAGCGCGGAAGGGTCGCTTTGGGCGTCGGGCTCCAGCATGCCCGCCTGCGTAAGCTGATTTCTCAGGGCGGCGGCGTTGCGCAGATGGCCAAAGGCGCACGCCATCGCCCCGCCGTCGGCGCGTACGCCCCGGGCGCACAGCGCGTGCCTGCCCATAATGTGATAGGGCGCGTCGCTCAGCCCCTGCAGCGCGCGTCGGTTGCGCACAAAGAACAGGCCACAAAAACTCATGATGATCACACTCCCTTATTCTGTAACAATACATCCTATGCGCCCGGCGGTGCGGGCGTTACGGCTGACGCGGCCGCGCCGGAACACGAAATTTCGCGCGCGCGTGGCCTGAACCGCGCCGCATGCTTGTGCAGGCGGTGTTGCGCGTGCTATACTGGAGTATGGGAGGAGGGAGAAAAAATGATTCTGACCGTGCTGGGCCAATACGGCCCCTATCCCGCGCCGGGCGGCGCGTGTTCGGGCTATCTGCTTAGCAGCGACAGCGGGCGCACCCATCTGATGCTGGACGCCGGACCGGGTACGATGGGCCAACTGTTTACCCACGTGGCGCTGGAGGAGCTTTCGGCCGTGGTGCTGACCCACCTGCACTTTGACCATATGTCGGACATGCTGGCCATGCGCTACGCGCTGGATTTTTCGCGCCGCGCCGCGCTGGACGTATATGCGCCCAATCAGCCCGTAGCGGTGCGCTCGCTCTTGACGGGCGGCAAAATGGACCTGATCGAGCCGCAGGGCGCGACGGTGGGCGAGATGCGGCTGAGCTTTATAGAAGCGGTACATCCGGCGCCGGCGGTGTGCGTGTGCGTTGAATGCGATGGAAAGCGCGTGGTGTATACGGGCGATACCAACTACTTTGACGCGCTTAGCCTGTTTGCCGGCGACGCGGATCTTCTGCTGGCCGACGCCGGATGCCTGAGCGGCAGATGGAACCAGCGCTCGCCGCACATGTCGGCCGAATTGTGCGGGCGCCTGGCGCGCGAATGCGGCGCGCGGCAATTGGTGCTTACCCACCTTTCGCCGCGGGACGAGCCCGACGCGGTGCTGGAGGAGGCGCGCGCGCATTTTGCGCAGGCGTCCGTGGCCCAACAGGCGGCGCGCTATTTTATCTGACCATGCTTTATGTGCGCCGGGAAAAATTTGATTTTACCGCCCGGCTCATGGCGCGCAGGCCGCTGTGCCTGGCGGTTATGTGCTACTTCACCGGCTGCGCGCTGGGCTATTACGCCAGCGTACCCGCGCCGGTGTGGGGCGCTATGGCGCTGTGCGCCGCCGCGATATGCCTGACGGCGCGCAAGCCGCTGGCGATGATGTGCGCGCTTATGCTGGCGGGCGCCGCGCTGACCGCGTTTTGCGCGATTCCGGGCGAAATCCGCATCGCGGAGGGAGCGCGCTTTTCCGGGCGGGTGACGGAGTTTTCGCCCTTTGACGGCGATAAATGCGTAGCCACGCTGGATGATGTCCAAATGGATGGCGAAGCCTATGCTCATCGCCTGCGCGTGTATATCTACGACGAGACGTGCGCGCTGCGGCCGGGCGAAGGGGTAGAGTTTATTGGAGAAAGCTGGGCCGCGCAATCAAGGCGCAATCCGGGTGGATTTGATTTTGCCGCCTGGCTGTGGACGCGGGGAATTGGTATGTGCGCAACGGCCGACGCAGAAACCATTGCGATACGCCCGGCCCATTTATTTTCGCCGCTCGCGCTGGCCGGCCGCGTGCGCGAAGGCATGGGCGCGGCGATAGACCGCTACTTTGGCGGGCAGAGCGCGCTTGTGCGCGCACTGGTGTTGGGCGACAAGGCGGAATTGCCCGACCAGCTATATGATGATTTCCGAAATAGCGGGCTTGCGCACCTGCTTGCGGTTTCCGGGTTGCACATCGGGTGCCTGGCTCTGGCGCTGGAACGTTTTTTGCGGGCGCTGCGCCGTACGCGTCTTCAGGCGTTTATCATTACGGCCGCGCTGCTGTTTTTATATGCAGGGCTGATTGGGTTTCCAGCTTCTGTAGTGCGCGCGGGGATTATGTTTTTAGCGCTGCGCGGAGCGCCGCTGTCCGCGCGGCCCGCCGATACGATTACTTCGCTATCGCTTGCGCTGATAATCGTGCTGTGTCGCCCGCTGATGATTGCCGACACAGGATTTCAGCTATCTTTTGCGGCGGTGGGTTCGTTGTTGCTGCTGAGCGAGCCCATAGGGCATCTGCTTGAGCAAAATGCGATTGCCGGCAGGAAAACTCGAGGCTGGCGCGGTTGGGCGCGACGCGTGGCAGCGCATGGCGTTCAGCTATTTTGCGCCTCGATTGCGGTTACGCTGGGCACACTGCCCATCGTAGCGGCGTCTTTTGGCCGGATAAGCTTGCTTTCTCCGATTACCAACCTGGCCGCCATACCGCTATGTACGTTGGCCCTGCCAATGGTGTTTATAAAGCTGGCCATATTGTCGGTATTTCCTGCGCTAAACGGACCGGTATTCGCAATTCCTGACGCGCTATTAGCCGTGCTTAAGTGGATTGCCGAAGGTATGGCCGGGGTGCGCTTTGGCATGATAAATCTGCCCGGCTGGCCGTGGTATTTGTCGGCCATATACGCCGCGCTGTGCGTGGCTGCGTCGCCTTATTCGCGCACAGCCGCGCGGCGGAGACGGCTGATTGTGCTGCTATTGCCGGCAGTGGCGCTTACTTCGCTGTTTATTGCCTGGACTGGACTTCCGGGCGGATTAGCCATTACCTTTCTGGATGCCGGACAGGGCGACGCGATTGTGCTGCGCGCCGAAGGCGAAACCTATCTGGTGGATACCGGAAACCCGGGCGGCCCGGCCGACGCCTAT
>CAWVLE010000289.1:0-2925 GCA_963929805.1 uncultured Eubacteriales bacterium
CCCGCCCGGGAGCCCCTCGGGGGCGAGAGGGAAACAGCGCTTTACACTCGAAAAAGAACGCCGCAGGCGGACTTTTTCGACACACTGCGGCGGGGGATTCTTCCCCCGCCGTGCGCGTTTTTGCAATTGTGCGTGCCGTTATTCGCTTTTTGCGGGCGCAAGCAGGAAAGTAAAGGTAGAACCTTTTCCCACCTCGGTCTCCACGCCGATTTCGCCGCCCATCAGGCCCACGACCAGTTTCGCGATGGATAAGCCCAATCCGGTGCCCGTAGTGCGCATGCGCGATTTATCGGCCTTGTAAAACCGCTCCCAGATATAGGGCAAATCGCCTGGATCTATGCCTGCGCCGGTATCGCGCACGCCTACCGCCACGCGCCTGCCCGCGCGGCGCGCAAACAGCGTAATGGCGCCGCCCTCGGGGGTAAAGTTCAGCGCGTTGTCCAGCAGTATAATCAACACCTGCAAAATGCGGTCCTCGTCGCCCATCACCATGATGTCGCGCGGCTGGGCTTCTATGAGCAGGCGCACGCCGCCCTGTTGCGCGCGGTCGCGAAGCCTTCGCGCGGCCGCTTCCAACAGGCCCGCCACCTGCATCGGCTCCAGCTCCAGCACAATCCGGCCGTCCTGCAGTCGGCTCATGTCCAACATTTCGCCAATTAACTTTTGCAGGCGCATGGTCTCCTGATAAATTACCCGGTAACATTCGCCGCGCTCTTCGTCGGTTTCAATAATACCGTCCATTAACGGCTCCACCATACCGCGAATGCCGGTAAGCGGGGTTCGCAGTTCATGGGAGATGTTGGCGATGTAATCGCGGCGCATCTGCTCCAGGCGTTCCGCCTTGCTGATGTCGCGCAGCAGGCATACCGAGCCGTACACGTTGCATTCTCCGCTGACGATGGGCGTGCATACCGCCTCGATGGTGCGGCCGTCTTCGGTTTTCCAACTGGTGGATTTGCGCTCCACGTCGCGCATGGAGGCGTTGAGCATTTCGATCAACTGGCGTTGCTGATCCAGCTGCGAGGCCGGGCCCGTTATCTGCCAGCGGCTCATGTGCAACAGTTCGAGCGCGGCGCTATTGTGATGCACTACGCGCCCGTCGCGGTCTATGGCGATGATGCCTTCGCCTATGCTGGAGAGCACGTTTTCCAGCTTGGTTTTTTCCTCGTTCAGGTTGTCGATAACGTCGCTCAGCCGCGAGGAAAGCAAATTGAGCGTCATGCCCAGCTGACCGATTTCGTCGCGCGAATCTATCGCCACGCGCTCCCCGTAATAGCCTTCGGCCATGCGCCCGGCCGCGCCGCCCAAAATAACCAGCGGCCGCGTAAGCCGCCGGCTGAGCACATAGGCCAAAATGACGGCCACCAATACCGAAAACGCGCCCGAGGCCATTAAAAGCAGCAGCACGCGCCGGGTAGAGGCGCTTATTTCGCGCAGGGGCCGGTACAGGATCACCGCGCCGGTTATTTCGCCGTCTTCATCGACGACCGGCGCGCCGGCAAATACCACCTCGTCGTCCATGAAATCCAGCTTGCGCACGTCGGTTGCCGTGTCGCCTTCCAGTATGCCGCGCAGCAAAGCCTCGTCCAACGAGCCGATAACATCCACCAGTTGAAAATCGGTCTCGTCGGTTTCCATGCCCCAGCGGCTTCGGCTGGGCAACTGCCTGGCCTGCATGTCGGTATCCACATACACCAGCTGCGCGTCGGAAAGCATTTGAAGCTCCTCCAGCCTGCGCGTGGTGAGCACCCTGGTCGTGCCCCCCGGGCTGGCGATCATGTCGGACACCATTTCGGCCTTGGAAAGCAGATCCTGCATATTGGAAGTCAGCGTGCTTTGGCGCACCAGAACAAAACTGACCAGGCTGGTAAGCGTCACGATGAGCAACGTCATCGCCAGATATCCGGTCAGTATTTTTGTAAAAATTCTTTTGGGGCGCGCCGGTTTATCGCGCGGCTTTTTTTCAGCTGTTGCCCACTTCAAAGCGGTATCCAACTCCCCACACCGTCTTTATATCCCACGGATTGCCCTCCTGGCACAGCTTGGCGCGGATGCGCTTGATATGGCTGTCCACCGCGCGGGTGTCGCCCAGAAAATCGTATCCCCATATGCTTTGCAAAAGGTGTTCGCGGCTGAAAACCATGCCCGGGTTGTTGGCCAGCGTCCACAAAATTTCGATTTCCTTGGGCGTGCAGGGCACGACCTGGTCGTTCAATTTCACGATAAAGGCGCCCATGTCGATGTCCAGATTGCTGATAATCAGGTGGTTGCCCTTGGCGTCCTCCTTCAATTCGTAAATGCGGCGCAGCACCGCCTTTACGCGCGCCAATACCTCGCGCGGGCTGAACGGCTTGGTAATGTAGTCGTCGGCGCCCAGCTCCAGGCCGAGCAGTTTATCAAATTCTTCACCCTTCGCCGTCAGCATGATAATGGGCAGATTGGAAAACTTGCGTATTTCACGGCACACCATAAGCCCGTCCATCTTGGGCATCATGATATCCAGCAGCATCATGTCGGGCCGCGCCTGGCGCGCCTGGCGCACCGCGTCCTCGCCGTCGTAGGCGGACAGCGTCTGATAGCCCTCGCGCCGGAAATAGGTGTTGAGCGACTGGTGTACGTTGATGTCGTCGTCGGCTACCAGCACGCGGTATCCGCTGCGATACTCCTCCATATACAATGAACCTCCATTGCATTTTCATTTTCGTTTATTTCTATTCAATCATAGTATCACCGTTTTGGGGCAAAAGCATGGCGTGCCGATAAATAAATTTTGTTTAAGCCGATACGACGCGCCGCGCGCCGTATTCAGGAAAACAGGGCGGCAGTTGTTGCCGCCCACAGACTGTCAAAAAACCCTTCCGGGTGGTTTGGAGGGCCGAAGCCCTCCAAGCTCAAATCGAATCCGGCGACATGCGCGGCGGATTC
>CAWVLE010000290.1:0-5525 GCA_963929805.1 uncultured Eubacteriales bacterium
GCGTTCGGGTATGGACTGGGCGGCATGGTAAACAGCCGGGTGATCCGCAACAACCCGCAACTGAAAAGGCAGCTTGAGATAGAGCAAAATGACGAGCGCAATATTGCCCTTTCCAATCGCGCGAAGGCAAAGGCGTACGACGCCATGCTCTATGTATTTGGCGCGTTAATGGTTGCGTTTGCCATTATGGGGGTAGAAATGCCGGCGGTATTGCTGCTCGTCGCGGCCTATCTGTTTGCCGTCGGGTACTTCATTTTTCACTTAAACAGGTACAACAGGCAAATGTAATGGCGGCGGTAAAAGGGATAAAAACGGACAGATTGCGGGGCGGAAGGGCTAACCTCCGCCCCGCTCGATTTAAGCCAGGCGCGCTACACGCTCCCAACGCACTGGCCGGCCCATGCGGTAAAAGGCGCAACAAGAACCGAAAGAATAAAAGCGATTGCGCGGCCCATGCTTTCCTCCTGCGCCTAAATAATGATAAAACAAAAAGACGCGCGCCCTGTCTGGACTTACGCATCTTTTTGCCGCTCGACATATTCACTATAGCATGCCGGCATGAAGAAATTTTGAACAAATCGTGAAATTGGATAGCAATTTTGCGCCCGATTTTAAAGCACCATATCCATGGCGATTTGCGCCCAACGATCCAGGTTTTCCGGATGGTGGCCCACCGAGCTGATGTCCTTAAGCGTCAGCTCCACGCTGGTATGGTTGCGGCGGCAGGCCGAAAGTATCCGTCCAATTTCGGCGCGCACGGCCGGTTCGTTAAGCGAACTTTCCGCCAGGAAAGCCGGGTTGGGCTTGGCGGAAAACACGTAATCCCGCCCGATCTGATCGGCGGCCCGGTCCGGATCGGCCCAGGGCGTAATGGATATCTTGCGCAGGTTGGGCATCTTGCGCACGATGTCGATTTTGCGGTCCAGCGGTTCGCAGCAGCCGTAATAGGTCAGGCCAAACCCTTCAAAGAAGCGGCAGGCGTATTCCATTTCAAATTCGTCGTGCATGGCGGGGGAAACCGAGGCGAATATCTGCGCCGCGCCGCGCCCCCAGATGTTGCGCCGCGTGACGCGGCCGCCGGCTATCTCGCCCGGCAATTCGCCGGCCAGGCCCGCCGTGCAGTGGATATACGCGCCCGCAGGCTCCAGCAGGTTCATCCGCTCGATTTTATCCAAAAGTTCCAGCCGGATGCGCAAAAGGCGCTCTACCAACTGGTGCATAAATTCGGGCCGGTCGGCCAGATCCCACAACAACGGCTCCACGCCGCGCCAGCGCGCGATGTTGTCCCACGGCTCAAAAAAGCCGGCGTATTCCAATCCTATCGTGCGCACGGGCAATAAATCGCCAAACAGCGCCTGGGCGCGTTCTACGCGGCGGGCGTCGTCTTCCTCATCCAGCGCGATATCCGGCACGTGCAGCCGCTTAAGCGCCTCTTCGTCGGCCAACTGATCCACGTACGCGTGCGATACGATGTTGTTGCCGTCGTCAAAGGCCAGTATGCTTTCTTCCACATCGATGCCAAACGAGCCGATTTGAATGTTGCGGTGGATGGGGAAGAAATTTTGGAACACCCGGTCGCAGGCAAAGTGACGCGCCCGGTAAAGCTCTTTTCGGAAAAAATCCTCGCAGCTCCGCTCAAATTCGCCCTGGCAGCGCAGATGCAATTCGTCCAGCCCGTCTAACTGGCTCCAGGGAATTTCGTCCATCAGCACCACCGGCCGGATGGGCTTAAGCGCGTTGAGCGCGCGGTACAAACGCGCGTTTTCGCTTTGGCGCGCGTCTTGCGCGAGGGCGGCGTATTGTCCGGCCAGGCCGCGCAGTATTTCGCGATCATTCATATGGCATGGGGAAAACGCGTGGGTTTTCCCTACCTCCTTTCGTCAAATCCGGCCAGGTCGCCCGCCTCCACCAGGGCAATTACGGCCAGCAGCGCGCCCCAGTGATAGAACTTGTCGCTGTTGCGCACGTCGCATCCGCTGCCCGTATCGCCGTTGTAGTTTTCGTGGATGTGGCCGTGTTCGCGCCATTCGGCCATCATCAGTTGCTGGGATTTGCGGGCAAGATCGGCGCAGGCATCGCTTTGGCCGTGCCGGCGCAGCGCCATGTAGGCCAGGAAATTCATGGGCGCCCATATGCGTCCGCGCCAGTAGTCCTGGTCGGGATACGCCGGGTCGTTGCGCGCGATGGAGGGCAGCATGTACTTTCCGTAAAACTCCTCGGGGTTCATGTAGTGTTCGCTGACCATGCGCCGGGCCTGTTCGCCGCTCACGCGGCTGGAGAACAGCGCGTAGAAGTTGGTGGGCGATATACGGCGCGAAAATTCGCCCGTGTCGGTTCTGCGGTTGTAGAAAAATCCGTTTTCTTCGTCCCACAGCGTGGCCAGGCCGCGTTCGGCGCGCTCCATGCGTTCGCGAAGCGCCGGCGTGTCTTCGGTTTTGCCTAAAATAGCGGCAATTTCCATAAGCGCCCCGCAGTCCAGAATAAACAGCCCGGTAAGCCCGACGTCTTCCAGCATCATGCGGTTGCGCGCCTTGTCAAAGGGGATGCCGTCGTACATGGGCGAATTGTCCAGCCCGGACTCCAGCGCGCCGCCGAAAGTATCGTGTACGCCGTCCCGCTCCCAGCTGTTGCCGTAGGCAACCTCAATGGGATTGGAACCCCAGCACAGCGCGCCCGATTCGTTCATGCGGTTTTCCACAAACCACGTATTCCATTTAAGCAGCATGGGGTAGAGGTACTCCAGCAGCCATTTGTCGCCGTGCATGCGGTATACCTCCAGCGCCATGGCGCTGCCCACGGGCGGCTGGGAGCGGTCCTCGCTCTTTAGGCCGGTGCCATAGACAAAGTTGGGCACAAAACCGGCCTGGGTATGCTCGCGCGTGATTTCGATCAGGTTGCTGTAGCCCAGCTCGCGCGAGCCGATCGAGGCCATGAACCCGGCAAAGTAGTTATCCCAGCAAAAAAGCGTGTACCCGCCCGAGCGGATGCTCCACAGCCGGCTGACCGGCGAAATGACGCGGTTCTGATTGGGGTCGTAAATGGTATCCCAGCTCAGCGCGCACTGCATGGCCTCAAACAGCGGCGCGTTTTCGCCGTAGCGCGCCCATTGCGCCTCAAGCGCCGCGCGTTTTTCGTCAAGCAGCGCGCGCGCCTGAGCGACGCTTACCGCCTGCCCGGCGCTAAATGCCACCTCGCCTGTCATGGGTACGGCCAGATAGGGCGCCTGGGTGGGCGCGTTGCCGTCGTAAGCGGCGGGCGCGCCGGTGGTAAATACGCGCGTTTGCCAGCTTCCCGACCGGGCGCAAAGCGCGCCGTCTTCCAACGCCACGCTGCCGGGGCGGTTCCACAAAAAGCCCGCCTCCAGATACAGCACCGGCGCCTTGGCCGGCTGGCTGTGGGGCGTGACCAGCATGACCAGATTTTCACCCTGGGCGCTGGTTTCCACGGTAAACTCAATGCCGCGCCAGGAAATTTTCAGGCGGGTATAGCTGGCGTCGTAGGCGTGCGGACCCGGAAAGACCTGCTCGGCGTCCTTTTCAAAGCGGCCGATCAGCGCCTCTTTAAGATAGCCGCCCACCGCGTATTCCTTTACCGCCAGATTGAGCGCAAAGCCCTGCGGCATTTTTACGTGCGAAAGCACGCTGCGCACGTTCCAGGTCTGCCAGCCCTGGATGTAGCGTTGCTTGAGCAGCTCGTACTCCTTATGCATATACATGATACCCCCATTTTAGATATTTCGTCAATCGCGTTTAATGCGCACGGGCCCTTCGCCGCGCGCGCATTGCGCGCCGTCGCGCCAGACGGTTACCAGCCCGTTTTCAATCTGTACGTCGTATACGTGCCCGTCTACCGCGATGCCGCGAAGCCCCGTGCCGTCCGGCGCTTGGGTATGGCCGAAAATCAGCGCGTCGGGCGTAAGCTGCATAAGTTCGCTCAGCGCGATTTCCCCCATCAGCGTGCCCCAGTTGTAGTGCGGCGAGCCGGACAACCGGCCGGTATCGCCGTTGTAGTTTTCGGGGCAGTAGTTATTTTCGCTCCATTCGCGCAGCAGCATGCCGCCGGCCGTCTGCGCCAGCGCCCAGGCTTCGTTAAGCCAGCCCGCGCGGCGCAGGGAGAGATAGGTCCACAGCACCTGCGGCGGCCAGATCTGCCCGCGCCAGTATTTCTGATCGGCGTAGGCCGGATCGCTGCGGCTGACCGAAGGCATCTTATACCGGCCCCAGAAGGTCTTTTCGTTAAGCAGCAGGGGCTTAAGCCGCTCGGCGCGGTCCGCGGGCGCGATGCCCGCCATAATGGGCATAAAGCAGTCGGGCGTCAGCACGCGCGAAAGCGTGCCGTCAAAGCTCAAATTATAATAGCAGCCGTCCGCCTCGTCCCACATGCGCTCGTTTACGCGTTTCGCCATGGCCTGATGCTCGGCGCGGTAGCGCGCCGCGTCCTCGGGCTTGCCAAGCTGATCCGCGATTAGCGCGAGGCATTCGGCGTCCAGCGCGTACAGGCAGCACCGCTCCAGCGTGTACATGTTTACCGTGTTTTTGCCGGAGAGATATTTGGCGCGGTCGGTAACGTCGCGCTCGGTTACGTTGGTAAGCCCTTTTACCGTTTTAAAAAACACGCCGTCGGTCCACTGCGGGCTGTCGTCGTAGGTTTCAAAATAGGCGTATTGCGCCTTGGCCACGTAGGGCTGCACGCGCGCGCCCAGCACGCCCATTTCCTTTTCCGGGTCGTAGCCAAACCCGATTAATCCCCAACCCAGCGCGTCGCGCCAGGCCTGACCGTCGCCCCGGTCGCTTAACCACCAGCCGTGCGTTTTCTGGACCTTTTCATAGCACTCGCTCAGCCAGGCTTTGTCTCGCGTCCACAGATAGGTTTGCCACACGGCGTACCCCTGCACGATGTGCTGGCCGCGCCCGGCCATGATAGGCGGCTCGGCGCGGTGACCCTTTTGCACGCGCGCGTTTAGCGGAATGCGTCCGTCGGGCAGCTGCATATCAAAGCCGCACAATATGTTTTCGCGCGCAAAGCGGCTGTCAAACCAGTTGGCCGACAGGCTGGAGAGGAAGGTGTCCCAGTTAAAGGTGATGCCCCAATCGTCCTCGGCGCGCGCCCACGGCCGGTCTACCATGGCGAAACGGTGGCGCGTGTCCTCGCGGTACATGGTGTTAAAGCGGATGGGGGTTTCCACCGCGTCCGGTATGCCGGACAGCGCGCCCATGCCGGTCAGCCTGCGCGACAGGTAATCCTGGCGCTGCGCCTGCGCGCGCGCGCGGCCTTCTTCCAACAGGCCCTCCGCCTGCTGCGCGTCGGGCAATTGGAGAAAATCGGCCGGATCGCCTACGCGGTATAAAAAGCTGAACGGACGGTCAAACTGCGCGCCCATCAGCCACCACAGCCCCATGTCGTTCCATATATCGCCCCGGGCGGTGTGGCGCAGGCGCCCTTCTGTACGAAGCACGCACAGCTGCTCTTCCCGGTCGTTATAGCCTTCCAGGGCCAGCGGGCTCTGCGAAAGCAGCAGCCGCATC
>CAWVLE010000291.1:0-3194 GCA_963929805.1 uncultured Eubacteriales bacterium
GCGCCGGAGGAATACAGCGATGCAGCCAAGTTTGTAAAAGTAGCCGGGGAAAAAGTACTATATAGCTGTATTCCGTATAATTTTATAGCGCATAGGTATTTTTGTGAGTTCATATGGCTTACTTTTTAATGGACATATACGTAATTAATCGGGATATTATTGATATTTTTTGGACATTTATTTATAATGAATATATTAAAAGAGATAAAATTTACGTCGAAAGTGCGGCGGCCGGTCAGGCGAGTGCGCATAGATACGGGGGTTTACAGCGATGCGTATGAGTTCGGATGCGGTTGGACAGGATGGGTACCACCTGCTGCGAGAGATGGGCAGCATCGGCGCAGAGAACGCGTGCTCCGCATTGACCCGCCTGACGGGCAAGACGGTGCGCACGATCAAGTGCGAGGCGATTGCGCTGGATGTCGAAAACGCCTCGCGCGTGCTGGGCGCCCCGGACAAGGTCAGCGTGGCCACGGCGACCAACGTGGAGGCCGAGCTTTCCGGTATTATGCTGTTTATAATGGGCGAGGAATTTGCCGCGCGATTATTGGAAGCGATATGGGATCAGCCCTTTTCACTGCCGTTATCGCTGGAGCGGGAAGACGTGATAGCGATTAAGCAGGTATCCAACGCCGTGTGCGCCTCTTACATCGCGCCGCTTGGCGAAATGCTGGGCATGAGCGCGAAGCTGTCGCCCGCGAACCTGTATTGCGATAACGCCAGGGCGCTGATGAACCTGCGCTGCGTGCGCATGTCCGGGCGGCGAAAGGGGCTGATCTATATTGAGAACAGCTTTGCCTTTGAAAATACGCTGTTTGTAAACCACCTGTTGTTTCTGCCCAGACGCGATTCGCTGGAGACGCTTTTGCGCATCAGCCAGGGATAGGCGGGCATTCCCTTTATTGGCGAAATTAGGGGACGCGCGGAACCGTTTCCCTTTTTGCGAAACCAGTATCATGCAAAATATGGCGCGGCAAATAAAACTGCGGCGCCGTTTTCTGCGTGCGTCGCGCCGGGCGGCGGACGCCCCGGCCGCCGTTTGGCAATTTTTTGGCCTAATTTCATAAATCAGGGAACCAAACGCCGCCTGGATGGGTCTGAATAGGTGATTGCGCAATCCAACACAGAACTTTTCAGGAGGATAATTTTTCCATGATTCGAAAGATATTATCTGTCGTTTTGGTGTTGACGCTTATGCTGTCCACCATGGGCACGCTGGGCGCGCTGGCCGCCGGAACCAGCACAACCGTTCAAACCGTAAATCAGGGCGGTTCGCTTAAGCTGCGCTCCGGCCCGGATAACGACCGCAAAGTGGTAGGCTATGTAAAAGACGGCGACGCGATTACCGTGATTAAGCAGGGCGACATTTGGAGCAAGGTGCGCGTTGAAAAGACCGGCCAGGAGGGCTATTTGTACAATCTGTACATCGCCAGCCTGAAATCCACCGTGGATAAATCCGCCGCAAACGACACGGTAAAGGGCAGCGCCGTGGTAAAAACGCAAAGCGCAAACGGCTCTGTAAACGTGCGCAGCGGCGCGGCCAATTCCGCCAAATCGCTTACTACGGTAAAGTGCGGCGAAACGCTCAGCCTGCTGGGAACGGAAAACGGCTGGTATCGGGTAAAGACCGAATCGGGCGTAACCGGCTACATCTATAAGACCTATGTCTCTCGCGGCGAGGAAGCCAAAGTGACCGCTCAGTCGGGCCTGAACCTGCGCGCGGGCGCGGGCGCCGAATATGATATTTTAAAGACGCTGCCCTACGGCTCCACCATTTACGTGTTGGAAAAGGGCGACGTTTGGAGCCGCGTAAACGCCGGCGGCACGACGGGCTACGTCTCCAGCAGCTATTTTGAAATGAAATAAAGCGCAGGAAAAACGCGCGGCGGCGGCGCCTTACTGTGGCCGCGCAATGGCTATCCCGTCCAGCCTGAGCGCGCCGGCGGGGGTTTTCAGGCAGCCTATGTCCGATCCGCTGAACCCGCCGTGGCAGTCGGAGCCGGAGGTGACGATTAAATTGCGCCGCGCGCACAGCTCGAGGCAGGCGCGCGTCACCCAATCCGGGTGGGTGGGGTAGTAGCATTCCAGCCCATCCAGCCCGGCGTCAATTAACGCATTAAGCGCCGCCGAAAAGGCGGCGCTTTCCTGTGCGCCGACGGATTCGCCCGGATGCGCCAACACCGCGCGGCCGCCCGCGGCGCGTATCTGCGCCGCCGCCTGGGTAAGCGCGGGAAAGCCGGCCTGTTCGTAAGTAACCCCATAGCGGGCGTAATAGGCGATGCCGTCCTTGTAATTTTGGCTAAGCCCGCGCCGGTACAGGTATTCCAATCCCTTCCAGCCGCCCATGGAAGGATCGCGCTCAAAGCGCTCAAAATCCTCCGGCGACAAATCGGGATAGTCGGCCTGCATGCGATCAATCAGATCCACGCTCATCTGGTCGAGCGCGCGCCGCGCGCCGCGTATCAGGCGCTTAAGCGCCTCCTTTTCAAAATCGGCGCCATAGGCCAGCACGTGGTATATCCGGCCCTCGTGCTGCGTAGTCAGTTCGCAGGCGCGTATAAAAGAAACGGAGGCCTCAAGCGCGATCGGTTCAGCCTCCAAACTACCTGAAAACATGTCGTGGTCGGCGACGGCCAAAAGCCCTACGCCGGCCTTTACCGCCTCCTCCACGATGCGGCGCGGCGTGAAACGGCCGTCGGAGTGTGTGGAGTGTACGTGCAAATCGGCGTAGAGCATAGCGGCCTCCTTATATATGCGGACGGATTTGCGCGCTTTCGCGCGCGGGGTTATAAACGGCGTTGCCGCTTAAAAGCACAGGATCAGGCCTTGGTTTTCTGGCCGTAATAGGCGTTCGCGCCGTGCTTTCTGAAATAGTGCTTATCCAGGATAGCGGTGGGCGCGGGCAGCACGTGGTGGTTAATCTGCTCGGTCAACAGCGCCATCTGGGCCACGACTTCCAGCACGGCGGCGTTTTCCACGGCCTTATGCGCGGTTTTGCCCCAGGTGAACGGGCCGTGCTTGCGCACCACTACCGCGGGCGTGGCGTCCGGATCGATGGCGCGGCCGCGGAAGGTTTCCACGATCACCTTGCCGGTGTTCAGCTCGTAATTTTCCTCAATCTCCGCGCGGGTCAGCATACGGGTTACCGGCACGCAGCCGTAGAAATAATCGGCGTGCGTGGTGCCGTAACAGGG
>CAWVLE010000292.1:0-5463 GCA_963929805.1 uncultured Eubacteriales bacterium
GCCCATGCCGCCCGCGGGAGCCGGCGGGGCCGGGGGATTCTTCTCGGGCAGATCGGTAATCAGCGATTCGGTGGTCAGCACGGTGGCGGCGACGGAGGCGGCGTTCTGCAGCGCGGAGCGCACAACCTTGGTCGGGTCGATGATGCCGCGTTCGTTCATATCGCCGAACTCGTTCTTGGCGGCGTCATAGCCGTAACCCAGCTCGTCGGCGGCCTTGATCTTTTCCACGACGACAGAGCCTTCAACGCCCGCGTTGATCGCGATCTGGCGAACGGGCTCCTCCAGCGCGCGCAGCACGATGGAAACGCCGGTCTTTACGTCGCCTTCGGTCTTGCCGACCAATTCGGCAACGGCCTTGCTGGCGGCCATCAGCGCGGTTCCGCCGCCGGGCACGATGCCTTCCTCAACGGCGGCGCGGGTGGCGTTGAGCGCGTCCTCAATGCGCAGCTTGCGCTCCTTCATTTCGATTTCGGTCGCGGCGCCCACGTTGATGACGGCCACGCCGCCGGCCAACTTGGCCAGGCGCTCCTGCAGCTTCTCGCGGTCGTAATCGGAAGTGGTCTCCTCGATCTGGGCGCGGATGGAAGCGACGCGCGCCTTGATCTCGCTGGCTTCGCCGGCGCCTTCCACGATGACGGTGTTCTCTTTATCCACCTTGACCTGACGGGCGTTGCCCAGCATGTCGATGGTGGCTTCCTTCAGCTCCAGGCCCAGCTCCTCGGTGATGACCTGGCCGCCGGTCAAAATGGCGATATCCTGCAACATGGCCTTGCGGCGGTCGCCGAATCCGGGCGCCTTGACGGCTACGCAGTTGAAGGTGCCGCGCAGTTTGTTCAGCACCAGCGTAGCCAGCGCCTCGCCCTCGATATCCTCGGCGATGATGAGCAGCTTACGGCCGCTCTGCACAACCTGCTCAAGCAGGGGCAGGATCTCCTGAATGTTGGAAATCTTCTTGTCGGTGATCAGGATGAGCGGGTTGTCCAGCTCGGCGATCATTTTTTCGGTGTCGGTGCACATATAGGCCGAAGCGTAGCCGCGGTCAAACTGCATGCCTTCAACGATGTTGAGCTCGGTCTTCATGGTCTTGCTTTCCTCGACCGTGATGACGCCGTCCTTGCCCACTTTATCCATGGCGTCGGCGATCAGCTCGCCAATTTCCTCGCTGCTGGAAGAAATGGCCGCGACCTGCGCGATGGCCTTTTTGTTTTCCACGGTCTTGGAGAAGCTGGTCAGCGACTTGACCGTCGCGTCGGTGGCCATCTCGATGCCCCTGCGCAGCACCATGGGGTTGGCGCCCGCAGCCACATTCTTGAGGCCTTCGCGGATAATCGCCTGGGCCAGCAGCGTGGCGGTGGTGGTGCCGTCGCCGGCTACGTCGTTGGTCTTGGTGGCTACTTCCTTAACCAGCTGCGCGCCCATGTTCTCAAAGGGGTTCTCAAGCTCGATGTCCTTGGCGATGGTCACGCCGTCGTTGGTGATCAGCGGCGAGCCGAACTTTTTGTCCAGCACGACGTTGCGGCCCTTGGGGCCCAAAGTGATTTTTACGGTATCCGCCAAAGCGTTAATGCCTTTTTCCAAAGCGCGGCGGGCTTCCTCGCCGTACATCAGTTGCTTAGCCATAATCATTTCCTCCTAAAAATATCAATTCAAATGCTTGCGGCCCGCGCCGGACGAAACACGCCCGTTATTCCACTACCGCCAGGATGTCGGACTGGCGCACGATGATGTACTCTTCGCCGTCCAGCTTTACCTCGGTGCCCGCGTACTTGGAATAAATTACCTTCTGGCCTACGCTTACGGTCATTTTAATTTCCTTGCCGTCCACATTGCCGCCCGGGCCCACCGAAAGCACCTCGGCCATCTGGGGCTTTTCCTTGGCGGAATTGGTCAAAAGAATGCCGCCCTTGGTGGTCTCCTCGGCCTCCAGGTTTTTAATTACGACGCGATCGCCCAATGGTTTAATATTCATGTTTAAACCTCCTCAAAGAATAATCCGCTCAACTTGTTAGCACTCACTTTTATCGAGTGCTAACCACATGCATTAGTGTATCCCAAACGGCGCCAAAACGCAACGGTTTTGCCACGTAATTTCTTGTAAAATTTTTGTGATAACGTGCGTCCGGTTATTCCAGCCAATGTTCGGCCAAAGCGCTGTTTATGCCTTTAGGCCAATCGCGGGAAGGGTCATATTTAAGCAGGCCGCGCTCGTGCAGGCTTAGGACGCGGTGGCCGCACACCATCAGGCTATCCACCAGCAGCGCGCCGACGCAGCTAAGCACGCGGGCGGCGGCGGTAACGCTTTGCACGT
This sequence comes from uncultured Eubacteriales bacterium, assembly GCA_963929805.1. Taxonomy (GTDB): domain Bacteria; phylum Bacillota; class Clostridia; order Christensenellales; family Aristaeellaceae; genus CAWVLE01. Next base: position 2,309 of record CAWVLE010000292.1, read on the forward strand.
CTCCGGCGCTGGGCGTCATGCGGGTTTTATCGCGCTTTTGCAAAAGTATCACCGTCTTGGCATGGCTGCGCAGCGTGCATTCCAATATGGCGCCTTCCGGCAAATTTTCCATGGCTTCGCGGCCCGTTGCCAATAGCGAGGTGTTAAGCAGGTGGCCTTCGGTGGTCATGTTCAGCGTCCAGACCTGTTCGCCGGGCTGATTCATGAGCAGGTTTACGGCGTAATCACTCACCCTGGACAGGCGGTTCAGCTTTGGCCTGCTGTCCAGGCTAAGCGCCTGGTAGCAGCGCACGGCGGGCATAAAGCCGGTAAGCCACAGCGCGGTTTTCTCGCCCACGCCGGGCACCTGGATAAGCTCGTCCACACTGGCGCAGAGCACGCCGCCAAGCGAGCCGAACCTTTCTATCAGCGCGTGGGCCAACGGGTTCACGTTTCGCTGCGGGATGGCGCTGTACAGCATAAGCTCCAGCACTTCATGCGGTTCAAAGCCGTCCAGTCCTTCGCGCGCAAAGCGCTGCTTCAGCCTTGCTCGGTGTCCGCTATGTACGTTGGCCACGCTCATCCCTCCCGCCCCCGGAATCTTACGTTTCATTTTATCATAGCCCGCGCGCAAGGAAAAGGGCATTTTTGGCCGCGCGCGCGAATATCTCTCAAACAAGCACGCGCCGGCCGTAAGGCGGGCGCACAGGACAGGAGGCGCACACATGGCAAAAGGCAACGAGGCCGCGCCGGCCGCGCGCACGCACGCCGTAAACCTGATTAACCGCGAACACGTGGAAATAAGCGGCGTAGAGGAAGTGGACAGCTTTAACGAGGAAATGATCGTGCTGGTTACCAGCGTCGGGGCCATAACGCTTCTGGGCAGCGATTTGCACATTTCCACCCTGAACCTGGACAGCGGAGAGCTGATTATCGACGGGCAAATCGCCGCGCTGGAATACGACGAACGCATGCGACCCTCGCGCGCCGGCCTGCTGGGCCGCATGTTTAAGTAGGCGCGATATGTTATTTCACACATACGGCCAGTTTCAGGCCTTTGTACTGATGGCGTATGCCGGGTTGGCCATCGGCGCGCTAAAAAGCGCGGTGGATCTTGTGCGCCGGCTTACGCAGGCGGGGCGGCTGCTTACCTGCGTGTTGGACGCGGGCTTCGCGCTGGGCATGGCCGCGCTGCTTACGCTGGGCATGATCGCGGCCAATCTGGGCCAGGTGCGGCTGTATTGCCTGTTGGGCGCGCTGTGCGGCGCGGCGCTTTACCATTTTACCTTGGCTCCGCTCGCCCGCCTGGCGCTTGTCAGGCCGGCGCAAAAGATATTTTCGCTGCTGGGGCGCATGGGGCGTTGGAAAGTCGTAAAAAAAATCTTTCGCTAGGCAGGAGAAAACGCGGCTATGCAGAATATAAAAAAATGTATGCGCATTTGTATATACTCTCTGTTAAAGTGGGGTGCCCTCGTGTCGCGTAAACGATATGTAAAACCGCGGTTCTGGCTTATGCTGATGATGGTGCTGGCGTGCGTATTTTGCTGTGTGTTTGCCAGCCAGGGGCAGTTTATGGCCCAGCAGGCCGCGCAAATTGAGCAGCTTGAGGCGCTTAAAGACACCGCCCTGGCCGAAAACGCAAATTTGGAACGCAAAATTGATTTCGCCAAGACCGACGAGTACATCGAGCGGGTCGCGCGCGAGGAATTGGGGCTGTTAAAGCCCGGCGAGGTGCGCTTTGTCACCGGCGTGCAAAGCACATCCACAGCCGACAGCGCGTCCTGAATATAATCGCCATGGAAAAGACAGCGTATGAACGCGCCGCCGTGCTGGACGTGGGGTCCAATTCGGTCCGCCTGTTGGTGGCCGACATGCATGGCGGCCTTATTTTGCCGGTTTTTGAGGACAGGGTTTCTTCCAGGCTGTTGGCCGGCTGGCGCGAAGGCCGGCTGTGCGCCCAGTCCATTGAGCGCACGGCGCAGGCCATAGAAAGCCTGGCCCAGGCGGCGCGAGAACGTGGCGCGGGCCGCATCTGGGCCTTTGGCACCAGCGCCATGCGCGACAGCGAAAACGCGCGGCCGCTGATCGAACGCGCGGCGCGCGCGGGCGTATGCCTGCGCGTGATATCGGGCGAGGAGGAGGCCCGCCTGGCCTATGCGGGCGCCGCGCCCTCCGGCCGCGCGGGCGTGATAGATATCGGCGGCGGCAGCACCGAATTGCTTTGCGGCGCGGACGGGCGCGTGTTGGGCTGCGCGTCGGCGCGCATGGGCGCGGTGCGGCTGTTTGAAACGCGTCCGGGCAGCGCGCAAGCGGCGGTCTTGCGCGCGAAAGAGGCGCTGGAGACGGCCTACCGCGCGGTGCGTTCCATCCCGGTAGACCGTTTTATCGGCCAGGGCGGCACCATCACCACGCTGGCCGCCATGGATTTGCGCCTTGAAACCTACGACCGCCGCCTGGTAGAGGGGCACGCGCTTAGCCGCGAAACGGCCGCGGCGCAGTTGGCGCTTTTGGACGGCATGACGCCCCAGCAGCGCGCCGCGCTGCCCGGGCTCACCCCGGCGCGCGCGGACATCATCGTATGCGGGGCCGCGATTGTATGCGCGTTTTTTGAGATAAGCGGGTGTAAGGCGCTCTACGCCACGGATCGGGACAACCTGCTGGGCTATCTTACCAAACAAATTTCTGAAAATGGTTCAAAAGGACTTGACAACAAACCTAAATTGCGATAAAATACCTCTTGTCGTCGCGGGGTAGAGCAGTCCGGTAGCTCGTCGGGCTCATAACCCGGAGGTCGTGGGTTCAAATCCCACCCCCGCAACCAACTTTCGCCGGTTGCCTTGTGCATCCGGCGTATATGGCGGCGTAGCTCAGTTGGCCAGAGCATTCGGTTCATACCCGGAGTGTCACCTGTTCGAATCAGGTCGCCGCTACCACGTCGGAGCAAAGTCCACTTTGCTCCGGCGCTTTTTTTGCCTTCGGCTTCAAAACCGCCATCCGCACGCTCCCATCCCCCTTTTTATACGCGGTAATCCTTTTTGCGCTCCTGTCCGCGCCCGGTTGAGCGCGGGTTAATTTTGGGCCCCATAAGTAAATAACCGTTCAATTGCGCGGCGGCGCGCGGCCCTTTATAATAGGGGCATGGCCGAGGGGCACGGCAAATTGCGCACAGGAGGTTG
>CAWVLE010000293.1:0-5557 GCA_963929805.1 uncultured Eubacteriales bacterium
CCGCAACACGATTACCAATTTGCAGGCCGGCATCGTATACGGCTATGTGGGCCAGGTAACCTATCTTGTGAAAAAAATGAAAAGCGAACTTAACGCGCACGACGCCAAGGTTATCGCTACGGGCGGGCTCGCGCTGTTGGTGGCCGACGAAACCGATACGATCGACGTGCTGGACGGCCTGCTGACGCTGAAAGGGCTGCGGCTGATCTACGAAAAGAATAAGGACGAAGCGCGCTGAGGTAAGCTTAAAAGCAATTCCAATGGCGGGCAATGCAGCCGCGCTCAGTTTGCGATACGGGACGCGCCGCCGTTTTGCCACCAGCCCAGCGTAAGATAAGTAATTCCGCCGTAGCCGTGCGCGGCGTTGTGCATCCCAATGCGTGAAAAAGCCGCGCGCACGCGTTCGGCGGCAATTATACTTTCATCCACAGGCACGCTTCTCAGGCCGTTCATCCGGTAATAATCCCGGTAGACGGCCTTATCCATTTGCGCGCATATCCGCGCCCAGGCGTCCGCGTCCAAATCGTGCAGCGTTTCCATGGCGTAGTAAAGCGCGTACAGGCATCCGGAGTACTGAAAATATTCATCGCCCTGCAAGCAGGCCAAAAACGCGGCAAAACTGGCCTCATCCTCGCGCGCAAAGCCCAATTGGTGCGCGCTTTCGTGCGCGGCTACAAAGGGCAGTTGCACGGCGGGCCAGTCTGCGCGCACGATGGCCTCCCCGGTAAAGGGGATATATATCCCGGCCAGGGCCAGCGATTTGTACAGCTTTGTCAGGCGCGTCAGTTTGGGCGCGGCGGGCGCGTAGGGAATTCCTTCTACGCGGCTTAAGGCTTCCGCCACCCGCTCGGGCACCTGGGCGGCGGAATAGGGCGCGGCAAATTCGCCCAGCTCGTCGCTTAAGGCCGGCCGCAGCGCGTTTAAACGGCCGGTCAGCGCGCCGCACAGAGCCGAAAGCTCAGCGGTGTCTACCTGGTTTGCGGATGCGGCCAGCTGCGCGGAAGCGTGGTATAGTGGCGCCCATAAAAGCGAATAAAGCAATAAAACCGCGCAAAACGCCTGGCAGACGCCGGCCGCCCAACGGCCAATACGCGCGCGCGAGGCGCCCTTTACGCAACGGATAATTGCGCGGCACAGCGTAAACGCGCCCCATATTATGATAAGCGCAAGCAGCGCTTCGGCCAAAGGCAGGCCTGTAAACGAGGAAAAGCGGCCCAGCGCCTGCGCGGCCGGACGCGACACGTACGCGCACAGCGCGTCCGCCATTGCGGGCAAATAGCGCGCGCCGCATGAAATTATAAGCGTACACGACAGCATGATTGCGCAATAAATAAAGGATTTTTTCATGCCGCCGCCTCCTTTTCCGCCAGCCTATGCGCATCGTTTGTCCGGATATGCATTATCGCATAAATACAGGCACAAATGCAAATGTAATAGCTGGGAAAAAGGGCGCGAAGTCAAAAAGTGCGCTACGATGGAAATAAATACGCGCCGCCGGCCGGGCCCATGCCCGCGCAGGCGGCGCAACGGTTATCTTAGTTTTCGGACGCGTTTAGCCAGGCAAGCAAATCGGGCAGGTGGCCGTCCCAATACGCCCAGTCGTGTACGCCATGATCCTCTATGTATGTGTGCGCGACGCCAAGCGAATCCAGGTGCGCGTGAAAACGGCGGTTGGGACCGGCCGCGAGCGCGTCTTCCGCCCCGCACCACATGCGTATGGCGGGCAACCCCTCTTTGCGCGCCGCGTTGCGGGCCAGCAAAAACAGGTTGTTGCGTTCGTCCTGGCGGAAACGCGCGGAGGATCCAAAGGTGGATAAAAACTGCGTCATCGCCTGGCGCTGCGCCTGCGTCAACTGATCCCCATGCGCGTAAAGCGCGTCGAATGAATCAAACGTTTCGTACTGGGGCGGCAAAAGCGCCAGGCGGTCGCAGCCGGCCGACATCACGGCGATACGGCTAAAACGTTCAGGGTACGTAAGGCCCAATTTCAGCGCCCCGTAACCGCCCATGGATAGCCCGGCCGCCCAGGTATCCTCCCTGCGCGTACTGACGGGCAGATAACTGGCGCAGATTTCGGGCAGTTCGCACGCGACAAAGTCAAAATACCGAAGCCCGGCGTACTGGTTGGTGTAAGCGCCCATATGGGTCGCGGGCATTACGATGGCCATGCGGTAGGCCGTCGCGTAGCGTTCCAGCGCGCTGAAGCGGCAGTAGCTGGATTCGCTGCCGGTCATGCCGTGTAACAGCAGCAAAAGCGGCAGTTTTTCCAATCGCCCTCCGGCGGAATATTCGCTGAGCACGGCTTCCAGCCGTATCTCCATGTTGAGCGCGTTGGAAAAGCAGTTAAGCGCGATGTGCGCCATATTATCACCCCTTTACCGCGCCGGCCATCATGCCGCCGATAATCTGTTTTTGCATGAAAAAGTAAAACACCATCATGGGCAGCATCGACACCAGCAGGCAGGCGAATACCAGGGGATACTGTGTGGCGTGTTCGCCCTTGAAGTTGTACTGAAACAAAATCAGCGTGCGTTCCTCGGGCAGCTTCAAAACCAGGCTGGGCAACAGATAGTCGTTCCAGAACCAGAGACAGTTTTTAATCAGCACGGTGATGATGATCGGCTTCATGACCGGATACATGATGCGGGAAAACACCTGGAAAGTGCTGGCGCCGTCAATATAGGCGGCTTCTTCCATATCGGTCGGGACGCTGGCCAGATACCCGGTCATCAAAAACACGCCTTCGCAGGTGGCGCCGCCCAGATATAGCAGCACCAGCCCGGCCTGGTTGGCCATGTTCAGCGTGTTGAGCAGCTTGATTACCGGAATCATGCGCACTAAAAAGGGCACGAATATGCCGGCCACCATGTAGTAGTACAAAAAATGGTAGGCCTTGGAAGAATGCATGCGGCGCGAAATGGGGTAGGCCGCCATGGGCAAAAAGATCGCGCAACCGATCAGGCTGACCACAGTCAGCTTGGTGGAATTAAATAGCGAGGACAGGAAAGTGGGTTTTTCAAAGATCACCTTAAAGTTGTCCAGGTTTAAGGTAAGCGGGGGCGCGAAAAAGCGGTTGTACAATTCCGCGTCGTCCTTAAAGGCGGACACAATGGTGAGATAAAACGGAACCAATACTACCGAAAGCCCAAACAGCAACACGATGAAGGTGAGGATGCGGTTACGGCGCTGGCTTTTCATTCGTACACCTTCTTTCGATTGGTCATGTAGATCTGTACCACCGAAATGGCAATGATCACCAGGGCCAGCATGATGGCCTCCGCTACGGCGGTGCTGAATTTGAGCTCGTTAAAGGCCAGTTTCATAATCAGCATCGTAAGGCTTTCGGTGCGGCCGGCCGGGCCGCCGTCGGTCAGCGCCAGGATATAATCGTAAATCATCAGGCTTTCCTTAAGTGCCAGTACCAGTATCATGCTGATTGTGGGCAGCAAAAAAGGCAGCGTGATGTGGCGGAACACCTTTCGCCCGCTGGCGCCGTCCAACTGCGCGGATTCCACCAGCTCGCCGGGAATGGTTTGCAGCCCGGCCAACACCAGCACGGTCGGTATGCATACGCCCTGCCACAGGTTTACAAACAGTATTCCGTACATTGCGGTGTTGGGATCGACCAGTACGTTTTTTTTCAGCGCCTCTATGCCCAGCACCTCGCCTACGGCGGGCAGGCCGTGGCCGAAAATCTGGCGGAAGATCAAACCGCAGGAGAGCATGCCGATCACGGCAGGGAAAAAATACGCCGAACGGAAAAAGGAACGCCAACGCACCTTCTGGTTAAGCAGCAACCCAAGTATAACCGCAAGCACCACCAAAAGCACGACGTAGAGCACCACGTACTTGCTGTTAAACGAAAGAGCCCGCAGAAAGCGCGAATCCTGAAACATGCGCACGTAATTCCGAAACCCCACCATTGAGTACGAACGCTTTATGCCGTCCCAGTTGGTAAAGCTGTAGTATAAGCCGACAAAGATGGGGAATACGGAGAAAAACGAATACAGCAGCAGATTGGGCGCCACAAACAATGCGTGCGTCAGTTCGCGTTCCCAGTTACGGCTGCGTCTTTTCGGCCTTGCAGCGGTCATCATATCTCCTCCTGACATAAGTAAAGGGCGCCCGCCCCGATGCTTCCGGCATGGGGGAACGCCCTAAAGATCGGAACTATTCAGCCGTATAGAAATCTACCGTCATCTGGTCCCAGGAACCCATGAAAGAATTCACGTCGCCGTCGAGCAGCAGCTGCTGGAGCAGGATCTGCAATTCGTCGCGATAACCGGCCGGCCAGTAGGTGCTGGGGATCAAAGAGAGTTTGCCGTTTTGCATGGCCGTGGAAATAGCGCTCATGTGCGGTATCTCGTAATTGGTGGAAAGCACCACGTTGGGGTTCTTGTCGCCCTCGGCAAACTTCTGGGCGGGGCCTTCGCTGACAAAGTATTCCAGGAAGCGCTTGGCGCCCTCGATGTTATCGCTGTCCGCGCCGATGGTCAGCGCGATATCCACCGTGCCGCAGGTGAAGGCTTCCACGCCGCTGAAGGTGGGCGGAATGACCGCCTCATATTCCAGCTCGGGATTGAGCGTCATGAACACGGAGTTGCCCCAGGTGCCGCTGAACAGCATGGCCACTTCGCCGTTGGCAAACATCCTGTTGCAGTCGTCGTCGTCGGTGCTGAGCGGATCCAGCCCGGCGTAACGGCTCAGGTCGTACCATTTTTGAATGTAATCTACAAAGTCGGCGTAATCGTTGTGAGAAGCGCCCGCGGCCACCTCTTCGGCAACCAGCCAGGCCTCGTGGTCTACAACGCCGCCCAGCAGGCGCTCGAAATTCTGGCCCAGGTTTCCGGTGCTCTTAAACGGGAAGGCGATCGGATTGATCCCGGCGGTCTTGAGCGCCTCGCACACGGCGATCAGCTCGTCGTAGGTGGTGGGAACTGCCAGATCATTCTGGGCGAATATTTGGGTGTTGATGTAGAGCGCGTAGCCGTTCATCGTAATGGGCAAAACGTAATTTTTGCCGTTGTAGGAGGCGAGCTCCAAAATTTCGGGGCTGACCTTGGTCAGGAATTCCTCGCCCGTCAGGTCGAGGAAATACCCCTCATCCATCATGTTGAAATACGCGCTTTGCAAAAACACGCCGCCGATGTCGGGAATATCGTTGGAGGCGACGCGGCTTAGGAAGGTACTGCCATCGGCCGTGGTGGTTTGGACGACTTTCACATCCGGATTTTCGGCCATGAAATCGGCGATGATCTGGTCGTAAATCTCAATGGCCTCTTTCTTCTGGGAGTAGAGCTCTATCGTGCCCTCTTCCAGAGCGGCCATGGCGGGGACGGCGCTGATTAATAACGCCAGGCTCAACAGAAAAACGGTCAATCTACGCACGGTCATTGCTTTAGCCCTCTTTCTTTGGATTTTTGCGGCCTGTCGCCGCCTTGTCATGGTTCGATTATAAAATGCGCCGCAACAAAAGAAAACGCCATAATTCATGATTTCTTACCACTATTTCGGATAAATTCAAAACTTTGTGTTTAATAGCCGATTGGGGCTTGCT
>CAWVLE010000294.1:0-3861 GCA_963929805.1 uncultured Eubacteriales bacterium
GCGCCCGTTTTTTGCCAACGGACGCGCCGCCGCGTGCGTTCTGTCAATGAATTCAATTGATAAGGTTACTCCTGCGCGAAACCGTATTCAAACAGGCGGCGCGTGTCGGTCCACTTGTTATTCTTATCCCGGCCGCATTTGAACACCACGGCGATCAGCGTGCGGCCGTCTTTCTCCGCCGCGCCCACAAAGCAGTAGCCCGCCTTGGAGGTATAGCCCGTCTTTATGCCAAACGCGTAGGGGTAATAGTATTGCGAAGAGGAAGTCAGTATGCCGTAGGAACGGGATACCACCAGTTCCTTGCGCTTTTGCGTGGCCGCCATGGTGTAGCGCTGGCTGGAGGCGATTGCGCGGAACTGATCGTTCTTCAGCGCGACGCGCGTGAGCATGGCCATATCTCGGGCGGTGGTATAGTGGTTCGGGTCGTGATAGCCGTGCGCGTTGGCGTAATGGGTGCCGGCCAAACCCAGCTGGCCCGCCTTGGCGTTCATCAAATCCGCAAAGCTCTGCGTGGAGCCGGATACCAGCGTGGCCACGGCGTTTGCCGCGTCGTTGCCCGAACGGATCATCATGCCGTAGAGCAGGTCGCGCACGCTCATTTTTTCACCCACCGTAAGCGGCACGATACTGGAATCGGAGGGGATGTCGCTGGCCGACTGCGGTATGGTGACGGTGGCGTCCAGATCCAGGTTTTCGAGCGCGAGCATCAGCGTCATAATTTTGGTGGTGCTGGCCGGGTACATTTGCCGGTCGGCGTTTTTTTCAAAAAGCGCCTCTCCGGTATTGGCGTCGATTAAGATACAGCTTCGGGCGTACAGGTGGCCCGCCTTAAGGCAAAGCGGATCGTTTTCGTCATAGCTCGAGGGCGTAACGATGTCGTAGGCGGAAAGGTCGGAAAACAGCAGCGCCTGCGTCGCGCTGTCGGCCACGCCCGTGGCCTCTATCCCTTCCACGCCGTAATTGACCATCAGCTGCTGAAAAGCAAGTACCGCCGTGCGCGTCGCCTCGCCAAAGCTGCCGTCTATGTCGCCGTCTAAAAAGCTCAGGTCATATAGCCTGGTTTGTAAACGGGTGACGGAAGAACCGTTGTCGCCCACCTTAAGCGAAATTACGTCGTCGCACACGGCGTCGTTTTGCAGATATTGCTGGGTTTGCGCGCCCGCAATTCCGTCAACCGATACGTCGTACCCGGCCTTGGCCAGATAGGACTGGAATTGAGAAACGGCCGTCTTGGTATTTTGACCGTAGTTGCCGTCGGCCGATCCGGACAAAAGACCCAGTTCGATCAACCGGGTTTGCAGGCGTACAACCTCTTCCCCCTTGCTGCCCATTTTAAGCGTCGTGGCGGCAGCGGCGCTCACGCTCATGCACAGCAATGCAAACGTGAGTAACAGCGCGCATATGCGTTTCATGGCATCCTCCTGAAAAAAGTCATTTATGATAGATTGTTCTCATTTGTTGCGTACCCATCATACCAGCGTATTGTGACAATTTTCGCGCAATTGTGTTAAGGGTCGATTAGCGCACGGATGAAATGTATGGAACGCATGCCAGGCAAAACCGGCGCGGCACGGCAATCAGATAAAGCTTAACTGCTGCGCGCGCACGGGCTGAAGCCGCCTGCGTATGCGCTCGCGCACGACGTCCTCGCCCAGTTCCCGCATAAATTCCGACGCCTGCTCCGCGCAGCTGAGGATCAATTCTTCGCGCGCACGGGTAACCCCTACAAAGAACAGCCGGCGTTCTTCGGCCGGGTCGCACGCGCGCCCCGGGCGGTTAAGCGGCAGCGTGCCCTCGTTCACGCCCGCGAGGAATACGACCGGGAATTCCAACCCCTTGGCGGCGTGCAGCGTCATTAGCTGAACCGCGCCGGAGGCATAACCGCTTTGAGACGCGCGGCGTATGTCCGCCTCTTCGCCCAGCGTTAGCAGCCGCAAAAAGCCGGCCATGGTTTCGTGAAACACCGCCGTATTGAGCAGTTGCTCTACGGGTTTGGAACGCGCCTTAGTCATACCGGCCAGCCGTTCCAAAAGCGCGCGCGGCGCGTCAAGCCCAAGGCGGGGAAAGAGTTGCTCTACGGCGTCTACAAAGGGCTTTAGCGCATCAAAAAGCGCGAGCGCGCTTTTAAGCGCTTCCGTCGAAAAAACGCCGCCCATGCCGGAAAAGGCAGCCTGTACGCGCTGAATCAGCGCGTCTGGGCAATGCCACAAAACTTTAAGCGCGCAGTTTAGCGCGGTAAAATCGCCGGGGTCTTCAAGCGACTGAAAAAAGCCAATCAGCGCGCGCGCTGCGGCGTTTTCCAGAAAATCCCATCGGCCCGAAACGACGCAGGGGATGCTGTCGTGGCGCAGGCAATCCTCGATCAGCTCCAGCTGCCTTCGCGTACGGCACAATATGGCGATGTCGGAAAAGGCGCGCGCTTTATCGCGCTCCACGCGCGCGGACTGCGACTTGAGCATATCCAGCCCGCCCGCCATTCGGGCGATTTCGCCCGCGATAAATATGCCTTCCGAAAGGCTGTCGGGCGCGCTCAGGGCGCGCACGCGCGGCCCGTCCGGCCGGTTTGAATGCAGCGCGCGTTCGTAAGGGGCCGGGTTATGGGCGATGGCAGACAGGGCGCAATTAAGGATCTGGGGCGAGGAACGGTAATTTTGCTCGAGGCGGATAAATTGCGCGTCCGGCGAAAGATCGCGCAGGCCCTCGAAACACGTTGCGTCCGCTCCGCGAAAGCCATATATGGATTGATCTGGATCGCCGATGACAAACAGGCGGCGGCCCGGCCTGAACCAATGGCGCACAAGGCGGCGCTGCGCGGCGTTGATATCCTGAAACTCGTCTACCAACAGGTTGTTAAACATGCGCAGCCCATCCGCGTCCACCGCCAGCGCGTCGATAAGCAGATCGTCCAGATCGCGTACGCCCGCCTCGCGCAGCCGCCCGGCGTAAGCGTCCGCAAGCTCCTGGAAAAGGCCGGGCGCGCCGGGTAGGGCGGAGGACTTGGAAAGCGAGATTTCGCGCAGGCAATCGGCGGCGGAAAGCGCCTGACCGCGCTCGCGTAAAATCGATTCCATGATTTCCAGCGCCTGCGCGCGGCCGATCAGCGGACGCTTGTCCAAAAGTTTCATGCAAATGGCGTGAAAGGTGTCCACGCACAGCTTATCCGACGTGCGCGCGCCCAGGCGCGCCTCGAGCCGCGCGCGCATTTCGCCGGCAGATTGGTTGGTAAAGGTTACCGCGGTGATCTCCTCAGGCGGCACGCCCAATTTATCGATAAGGTATTCAATGCGCGCCACGAGCGTTTTTGTTTTGCCCGTTCCGGGCCCCGCGACGACCGCTGTCAGCGCCGCCTGCGTGCGCACGGCCATAAGCTGGCGCTCGTTTAGCGCGTCCCGCGGTGGCGCGACAGCGGCGGGCCCGGCGATAGCCGCCGGGATGGCTTCAGGGGAAACGGGCGGGTTGACGCGCGACGCGCGCGGCCTGCGCGCACAGGCCAGCGCCTCGGACATGCTCATCTGTCCGCCCAGCCGCTCCAATTCGCCCGGCTCAAACAACGAAATTTTTCCGTATTCGCCGTCATACCCCGCGCTGGCGATTACGCGCCCCGCGCGCAGGCGGCGCAGCGCCTCGCCGGCGGCGAAACCAGCCGCGCGCGTAACCTCCTCCAAAGGCGTCTCGCGCAGGATGTGAAACTCGGGTCCAAGGCGGGCGATTAATTCAAAATAGGCCGATTGTGCTTTTTTGCTGGCCACGCCCAGCCCCATGCAGTCCGAAAGCAATTCACACAGCGGCATCAGGCTTTCAAAGGGCCGGTCGGACGGCATGCGAAAATCGCCGCCACGGTCGCTTAGCTGCTCTACGCGG
>CAWVLE010000295.1:0-25067 GCA_963929805.1 uncultured Eubacteriales bacterium
TGGTGATCGGCAGCGAGGCGCGCGGGGTGTCGGAGGAGGTGGCCGGCGTGGCCGACGTGCGGCTGAAGCTGCCCATGCGCGGCGGCGCCGAATCGCTCAACGCGGCCGTGGCCGCGGGGATCATGATGTATGAATTGACCAGAGATTTATAGTGGAGGCGACAAAAATGAGTGAAGTTACGCTGGGCATGGTGTTGGAGGCGCGCGAGCGGCTCAAGGCCGTGGTACGCAATACCGATCTGGTACATTCCAGAATACTGTCGATTCCCGATAAGCGCAGGGTGTTTTTAAAGACCGAGTGCTTGCAGCATACCGGTTCGTTCAAAGTGCGCGGCGCGTATAACATGATTTCGCACCTGAACGAGGAACAACGCGCGGCGGGCGTAATCGCCTCCTCGGCCGGAAACCACGCCCAGGGCGTGGCGCTGGCCGCCACGACTTTTGGCATAAAATCCACCATCGTCATGCCCGAGGGCGCGCCGCTGGCCAAAATTGCCGCTACGCGCGATTTGGGCGCCGAGGTGGTGCTGCACGGCGCGGTGTACGACGACGCCTACGCCTATGCCCGGGAATTGCAGGAAAAGACCGGCGCGACCTTCGTGCATCCCTTTAACGACCCGCTGGTCATCGCGGGCCAGGGCTCGGTAGGCCTGGAGATCATGGACGAGAACCCCGACATCAATACGGTGGTTGTGCCCATCGGCGGCGGCGGCATGATTGCCGGCATCGCGGTGGCCATTAAGCGGCTGCACCCCAACGTGCGCGTAATCGGCGTGCAGGCGGCGGGCGCGCCCTCCATGCTCGATTCCGTTCGCGCCGGCGAACCGGTCTGCCTGCAAAGCGCCTCCACGATCGCCGACGGCATCGCGGTCAAGCAGCCGGGCGATTTAACCTTTGAAATCTGCCGCGAGCTGGTGGACGAAATCGTAACCGTGGACGAGGACGAAATCGCCAACGCCATACTGACCCTGTTGGAAAAATGCAAAATTGTGGCCGAAGGCGCGGGCGCGGTATCGGTGGCCGCGGTCATGCATGAAAAGTTTGACGCGCGCGGCAACGTTTGCTGCGTGGTGTCGGGCGGCAATATCGACGTGACCACTCTGCAACTGATTCTGGACCGAGGCCTTATGAAGGCCGGACGCCTGACCAAGATCAGCACCATGATTCAGGACCGGCCGGGCAGGCTGTACCGGCTGCTGGCGGTCATTTCTCAGGCGGGCGCCAACGTGGTGTCCATCCGCCACGACCGCACCAACATCCGCAGCGGCATCGGCATGGCGCTGCTGGAACTGACGCTGGAAACGCATCATCAGGACCACCTTAACCAGGTGCTGGAAAAAATGGTGGAAAACGGCTACGAAATTATAAACTGAGCGCTTAACCCGGGCAAATGACAATTGAGCGCGCGAACCGTATGTTTTGTGGAAAAATCCATGCGGTTCGCGCGCTTTATTGTTATACTTTTATCGTACCGCGGCATAACGCGGAAAAACCATCGGGGGAAAAGGGGGTATAATAATGGAAAATATCGGTTTGATCGCCGGGCTGTGCGCGGCCGCGCTGGTAGTGATTTTGGCGGTAATGGGTTACGTCAAAGCGCCGCCCGATCAGGCGTACATCATTTCGGGCCTGCGCAAACGCATCATCATCGGCAAGGCGGGCATTCGCCTGCCGCTGCTTGAACGGCTGGACAAGTTAAGCCTTAAAATGATTTCGGTGGACGTAAAAACCAGTTCGTTTGTGCCTACCGCGGAATACATTAATATTACCGTGGACGCGGCGGTAAAGCTGAAGATCAGCACCGAGCCTGAAATGCTTTCAATCGCGGCGGAAAATTTTTTGAACCGCGACGAGGCGTATATCATCGCTCAGGTGCAGGACGTGCTGGAAGGCAATATGCGCGAAATCATCGGGCAGATGCGGCTGGAGGAAATGGTTACAAACCGCAAGAGCTTTGCCGAAAAGGTACAGGAAAACGCTGTGCCCGATTTGCGCAGGATGGGCCTTGAAATTATCAGTTTTAACGTGCAGTCTTTTTCAGACCAGAACGGCGTGATCAACGACCTGGGTATCGACAACATCAGCCAGATTAAAAAGAAGGCCGCGATTGCCAAGGCCGAGGCCGACAAGGAAATCGCCAAGGCGCAGGCCCAGGCCAGCAAGGAGGCCAACGACGCGCAGGTGGCCGCGCAAACCCAGATCGCCATCCGCAAAAACGACCTGCGCATCAAGGAGGCTGAGCTTAAACAGCTATCCGACATCAAGCAGGCCGAGGCCGACGCCGCTTACGGCATTCAAAAAGAAGAACAGCGGCGCACCATCGAAATAAAGAGCGCCGACGCCGATATCGCGCGCCAGGAACGCGAGGCCGTGCTTAAAGGCAAGGAAGTAGAGGTGACCGAGCGCACGCTGGAGGCCACCGTAAAGAAAAAGGCGGAAGCTGAGCTGTTCGAGCGCCAGAAACAGGCCGAGGCAGAGCTGTTCGAGCGCCAGAAGCAGGCCGAAGCCGAACTGTTTGAACGTCAGAAACAGGCCGAGGCCGAATTAATCGAGGCCCAGCGCAAGGCCGAAGCCGTGCGCCTGGCCGCCGAGGCCGAACGCTTTGCCAGAGAACAGGCCGCCGAGGGCGCGCGCGCGCAGGGGCTGGCCGAAGCGGAAGCCATACGCGCCAAGAGCGTAGCCGAGGCCGAAGGTATCGACAAAAAAGCCGAAGCCATGAAAAAATACGGCGAGGCCGCCGTGTTGGAAATGTACTTTACCGCGCTGCCCGAAATCGCGCGGCATGTGGCCGCGCCGCTTGCCCAGGTGGATAAAATCACCATGTACGGCGAGGGCAATTCTGCAAAACTGGTGGAGGATATCGTAAAATCCACCACCCAGGTTTCCGAAGGGCTTACCCAGTCCATTGGGCTGGACGTCAAATCGCTGCTGGCCGGCTTTATCGGCGGCCGTATGGGAAGCGCGCCCACGCCGCCCGCAGCACCCACGCCGCCCGCATGCGCGCATTTAGACCGCGATGAAGGCGAAAAAACGGATTAACCGGCTGACAGACGCGTATTTTTAACCCCATAAGCCAGGGCCCGCGCTCGAAATGGAAGCGCGGGCCCTTAAACGCAATGATTTTCCCTAAAGCCGGTATTCGCGCGGCGTCATGCCGAAATGTTCCTTGAACACGCGATTAAAGGTGCGCTGGTTGTCAAATCCGCAATCATAGCATATGCGCGTGATGGGCATGTCGGACGAGCGCAGCATAACCTGGGCGCGGTTCATGCGCAGCGCGTTGATATAGGCCCGGAAGCTGATGTGCAGCCGGTCCGAAAACAGATGGGACAGATAATACTTGCTTACCCCCAGCGCGCGCGAAACGCTTTCCAGCGTTACGTCCAGCGCAAAATTGCGCGAAAGATATTCGATCGCCCGCTTAAGGATATCGTGCGACGGGATCTCGGCCGCGTCGCGCAGGGAAAGCGCGCTTATCGTGCGCGCAAGCACCAGCTGAATAAAGGCCTTGCACACCGCCTCATCCTCTTCCGACGACATGGCGTTCATCGCATAGGCGATGTCGGGCAGCTCGTCCGAGGCGCGCACCAGCGGGCTGGAAGGGCGCTGGCGCATGAGCAGCGCGTAGTAATCGCTCACCAGCGCGGGCGAGAACATTACGAGCAGCCCGCAGGCGGTGTCGCCCGGCGCGTTTTCATAGCCGTGCACCACGCCCGGAAACGCCATGGCCAAATCGCCCGGGCCGAGCACGTAGCGTTCGCCGTCGATGCGCATGCATACCGAACCGCCCGTCAGGTAAAGCCATTCCACATGCGTATGCAGGTGATCGGGAAAGCGAACGGCGCCAAAGGGCTCTACGCGCAGCATGGCGGGAACCTGCTCAAAATACGGAATCAAGCGCGATACCTCCACCGCAAAAATTGTCTAAAAATGAAGGCCTTACTGCGCCCATTATAATCTATTATGTGATACAATGCAAGCGCGGGTAAAGCGGCGTCGCGGGCATATGCGTATGAACTGGAAAGGGGCGGCTGATATTGGATACGGTTAAAATCGCCATGATCGGCGTGGGCAACATAAGCGGAATTTATCTTGAAAACATAACGCGTGTTTTTCGCGAAATAGAGCTGGTGGGCGTGTGCGACCTGGTGTGGGAGCGCGCGGCCGCCGCGCGTGAAAAGTACGGCATACCCAAACAGTATAAAACCATGTACGACGCCTTTGACGACGGCGAAGTGGACGTGATCCTTAATCTGACCCGGCCCTGCGAACATTACGAGGTGAGCCGCGCGGCGCTGATGGCCGGAAAACACGTCTACAGCGAAAAACCGCTCGCGGCCGGCATCGAAAAGGGGCGCGAACTGGTTCGCCTGGCCGCGCAGCGCGGGCTTTTGCTATGCGGCGCGCCCGACACATTTCTGGGCGCGGGCATACAGACCTGCCGCCGGCTGATCGATCAGGGCATGATCGGGCAGGTCGTCGGCAGCGCGGCGTTTATGATCGGCCACGGCCCGGAAAGCTGGCATCCCGATCCGGATTTTTTCTATCAGTACGGCGGCGGCCCGATGATGGATATGGGGCCGTATTACCTGACCGCCATGGTTAACCTCGTGGGCGGAATCAAACGCGTTTTCGCGGCCGGACGCAGAAGCTTTGAAAAGCGGCTGATTACTTCAGCCCCCCTGTGCGGCGCGCCCATTGCGGTAAATGTGGATACCTACGTGGCCGGTACGGTGGAATATGCCACCGGCGCGGTGGGCACGCTGTTTACCACATTTGACGTATACCATCCCGAAGGCGCGCGCTTTGAGGTGTACGGCGCCGAAGGCACGCTGTTTGTGCCCGACCCCAACACGTTTGGCGGCCCGGTGCGGCTGCTTAGGCGCGAAGACGGACAGACGCGCGAAATCCCGCTGATGTTTGACTACCAGCAAAATTCGCGCGCGCTGGGCCTGGCCGACATGGCGCACGCGCTACTTACCCACCGCGCGCCGCGCGCGGGCTGCCGCCAGACGCTGCACGTGCTGGAGGCCATTGAGGGCTTTGCGCGCAGCGCGCGCACGGGCGAGTGGGTGGAACTGGAATCGGATTTTGAACGCCAACCGCCCATGGCCGGACGCCGCCTGCCGGGCGTGGTGGATTAAGCCGGCGGACATGAACGCGCGGCGGGCGGAATACCTTTGTGCCGGAGGCATGCCATCCGCGGCCCAGGGCGGGCCGGAATCCCTCTTTGGTGGCATGCGGAAGGAGAACGCCGCGTGTTGGAAGCGCTGGAGCCAAGACTGTTATCCATAATCGGGGCGGTAAACGCCTTTTTGTGGGGGCCCGGCATGTTGGCCTTTTTTCTGCTGGCCGGCCTGATGTTTACCGTGCGGCTTAAGGTGTTTCAACTGACGCATTTTAAACTGTGGATGCGCGAAACATTTCTGGCTATTTTTACAAAGCGCAGCGTGCGCACAAGCGGCGACGGCCACTCCATTTCGCAGTTCCAGGCCCTGTCCACCGCGTTGGCCGCCACCGTAGGCACCGGAAATATCGCCGGCGTGGCCTCGGCCATCGCGCTGGGCGGGCCCGGAGCGGTGTTCTGGATGTGGCTGAGCGCCTTTTTGGGCATGGCCACCAGCTACGCTGAAAATACGCTGGGGATAAAATACCGCTATAGAGACAAGCGGGGCGCGTGGGTGGGCGGCGCTATGGTGTATATGGAACGGGCGCTGGGCGCAAAATGGCTGGCGGCGCTGTTTTGCGTTTTCTGCCTGCTCAGTTCGTTTGGCATCGGCAACATGGCGCAGGTCAATTCCGTGGCCGACGCGCTCAGGCACAGCTTTGCCATACCGCCGCCGGTCACGGGGCTTTTGACCGCCGCCGCGGTTGGGCTGGTCGTCATGGGGGGAATAAAGCGCATCGCGGCGGTCACGGAAAAGCTGGTGCCGCTTATGGTCGTGGCCTATGTGGCGGGTTGCCTGGCGTGCATTGTCATCAATATGGACAGGGCGCCCGAAGCGCTGGGTTCGATATTTTCTCAGGCCTTTGGCTGGCGTCCGGCCGCGGGCGGCGCGGCCGGGTACGGCGTGATGCGCTCGGTGCGCATGGGCGTGTCGCGCGGCGTGTTTTCCAACGAGGCCGGGCTGGGCTCGTCGGTCATGGCGCACTCGGCCTGCGACGTAAGCGAGCCGGTTAAACAGGGCATGTGGGGCATGTTTGAGGTGTTTACCGACACGATTGTGATGTGTACGCTGACCGCTTTGGTCATACTGACCTCGGGCGTATACGATACGCAAGGCTATCTGTCCTATCTGGCCGCCGGGCAAACCGTAACCGAGGGCGCGGCGCTGACCACACGCGCCATGAGCGCCACGCTGGGGAACGCGGGGGCGTACTTTGTGCCGGTCGCGCTGGCGCTGTTCGCCTTTTCCACCATATTGGGCTGGAGCTATTACGGGGAGCGCGGCGTGGAATACCTTTTGGGCAGGCGCTTCGTGCCGCTTTACCGGGCGCTTTTTGTGACGGCCAGCTTTGTGGGCGCGGTTTGCGGGCTGCGGCTGGTGTGGGGGATATGCGATACCTTTAACGGCTTGATGGCCATACCCAATCTGGCCGCCATAACGCTTCTCTCGGGCAGGGTAATCGAAATGACCACGGATTATTTCGCGCGGAATGCGGCGGCGGAAAATCCTCCGGGCCGGATGGAGAAACGGCGTTAAAACCGCGCTTAATTCATTATCCGCGGCGGCTTTGGCAGGAAAGGCGGGGCCGCGCGCAGAATGTATCTACAAAAGCTTTGCCGCCTCAGGGCGCGCAGGCCGGTACGGAGGTGGAACGCCATGGCCGACCCGATGGAGCAGCTGCTTCGGGGTTTCGTCCAAAAAGGCATGGTGGCGGGCGCGTCGGCGCTCGTTACGCAGGACGGCAGGGAAATTTACTTTGGCGCGGAAGGGTTTGCGGATATGGACGCGCGCGCGCCGATGCGCCGCGACACGATCGTACATATGTTTTCTATGACCAAAATCGTCACGACCGTCGCCGCGCTTACGCTGGTGGACGCGGGCAGGCTGTCGCTGGACGCGCCGGTCGCCTGTTATCTGGACGAGTTTAAGGATGTGCGCGTGGCGCAGGCCGCGCCCGCGGGCGGGGTGGAACTGAGAAGGCCGCGCACCGCGCTGACCGTGCGCCAACTTCTCAACATGACCAGCGGCATCCCCTACCCGGGCGAGGGGGAAGGGGCGACGGGCAAGTGCGTAAAGGACGCCTATCTGGCCATGTGCCGCGCGGCCGCCAGGGATAGCGCGGCCGGGCGCGAGTGGGGCCTGCGCGACATGACGCGCGCGATCGCCGCCTGCCCGCTGATGTTTGAGCCGGGCGCGCGGTGGATGTACGGGCTGGGCATCGACGTGGCGGGCGCGGTAATCGAGCAGATAACCGGCATGCGGCTGGGCGATTATATGCAAAAGGCGATTTTCGAACCGCTGGGCATGCGCGACAGCGCGTTTGTGGCCTCGCAGGACAAGCGCGGACGCGTGGCCGTGATTTATACCGACGAGCGCGGCCGTCTGGAAAAGTGGCGTGAAAAGCGCGGCCTGGGCATGATCGATAATCCCCAGCGCCACATGGGCGGCGCGGGGCTGCTGTCCACGGCCGACGATTATACCCGCTTTGCGCGCATGCTGCTGGAAGGCGGCGCGCTGGAGGGCGTACGCGTGCTGTCATCGCGCGCGGTGCATGAAATGACCTCCGGCCAGCTGACGCCCGGGCAGCGCGTAAGCTATAACTGGGATAGCGAGCATGGCTATACCTATGGGCTGGGCGTGCGCGTGCTGGATAACAGCGCGCTGTGCGGCCATGACGAGTGCGCCGGCAGCTTTGGCTGGAACGGCATGGGCGGCACCTCCATCCGCATCGATCCGGTTCGGCGCACGACCGCGCTTTTTCTCACCCAGCGCGTGCCGCCCAATCACGCCGATTACCTGCCCGCGTTCACCCGCGCGGTACACGCGCTGTGCGCCGGGTAGCGCCAGGCGAAGCGGAGGCGGCGGTTTATTTTTCGGGCGTTCGGGCCAGGCGGCGGCGCGGGTTAAGCGCCGCCGCTTTTTGCGCGCCTCAAATCGCCCGATTTGTTAGGACACGGACAATTTTCTGATTCTTTACCCCGATGATTTGCATCGCGGCGCAAATATGCTATAATAAAATGAATACATTTGCTTTATGGTGGAGGCGCTGGGCGCATGATGAAACCGCAGGCGGCTGTCAGCCGTCATAGTATAATACTGGCATCGGCCTCTCCGCGCAGGCGCGAACTGTTAACCAAAATGGGTTGGCCCTTTCGCGTGGTGAGCGCCGACGTGGACGAGCGCGTTGAGGGCGCGCCCCGCGAAAAAGTGCGCCTGCTGGCCGAGCGCAAGGCGCGCGCGGTCGCCCGGCGGCTGGGCGAGGGCGTGGTGCTGGCCGCCGATACGCTGGTGGCGCTGGACGGCGAAACGCTGGGCAAGCCGCGCGACGCGGAGGATGCGCGGCGCATGCTTACACGCCTGTCGGGCCGCACGCACGAGGTGTTCACGGGCGTGTGCCTGCTTAACGCGCGCGGCGGCGATATTGCGCTGCACGTCGAACGGACGGGGGTGCGTTTCCGCCCGCTTACAGCGGAGGAGATCGACGCCTATGTCGCAACCACAGAACCGATGGACAAGGCGGGCGCATACGCCATACAGGGCGGGGCGCGCGCGTTTGTGGAGCAGATCGACGGCTCCTTTGATAATGTGATGGGCTTACCAACCGAGGCGCTGACGCGCATGCTGGACGCCTTTTTTGCGCGCCGCGCCGGCGAAACGCGCGATGAATAGGAGACGGCTATGAGCATATTTTCGGGCGACGCGATAGGCGTCGATTTGGGTTCGGCCAATACCACCATTTACCTGGACGGCGAGGGTTTGGCGCTGCGCGAGGCCACGCAGGTGCTTTCGCTGCGCAGCGACAGTCAGAAGGTGCTGGCGGTGGGCGATAAGGCGCGCGCGCTGCTGGGCCGCACCGCCGAGGAGGTCATGCTGTTTTCGCCGGTTATGGACGGCGCGGTGACCGATACGGACGTGGCGGCGCTGCTCGTATTGGCCCTGACCGAAAAGGCGACCGGCCGCAGAAAACCCATGGAAAAGGTACGGCTGTTTTTAAGCATGTCGCAGGGCGTGACCCGGGTGGAGCGCCTGGCGCTGGAACAGACCGCGCGTCTGGCGGGCGCGCGGCGCGCCTACCTTGTAAAAACGCCGCTGGCCGCCGCGCTGGGCGCCGGGCTGGATACCGAACAGATGCGCGGCACGATGGTGGCGGTGCTGGGCGGCGGCACGTGCGAAATCGCCATACTGTCCATGAACGCCATCGTGGCCGCGCGCTCGATGAGGAACGGCTCGTTTTCCATGGACGAGGCGATCGTGCGCTACGTGCGGCGCAAGAAAATGCTGGCGATCGGCGCGCGCACGGCGGAGGATATCAAGTGCGATATCGGCTCGGCCGAGCTGCCCGATTACGACGCGGAGGATTACGACGAGGATTATACCGACGAATACGACGACCCGGACAAGAGCCCGGATCCGGCCGGGGGCGGCCTGACCGTGGCGGGGGCGGGCGAAGAAAACGGGCAGGACGAACCGCGCCCGATGGAGGGCGAGCGGGTGCTGCTCAAGGGGCGCGACGCGCGCACCGGAAAGCCGGCCACCATCACCGTAACCACGCGCGATATCGCGCTGGCGCTGCGCGAACCGGTGCGCATTCTGGTGGACGCGCTGCGCGACGCGCTTTCGCGCACGCCGCCTGAACTGGCCGCCGATATTTTGGAATCGGGCATACACCTCTCAGGCGGCGGCGCGCTGTTGCCGGGCCTGGGCGAAGTGTTGTCCACGCATACCGGCGTGCCGGTGACCATTAGCGAACACCCGCAGGACGACGTGGCGTTGGGGTTGGGCCGGCTGATGGATGACGAACGGCTGCTTCGCGCCTGTATAGAGGCGGGCAGCGTGGAAGAGTAAATCGCGCCGCGCCTGGAGGAGGACTGTTTGCATGGCAAGACGATCCAAGAAGACCAAAAAGGGCATGCTGGGCCGGGTGGCTTTTGCCGCGCTGGTCGTACTGGCGGTACTGGCGCTCGCCTTCTTTTTGGTGTTGCGATCGCAAAACGATATCAGCGTAGCGGAAAATATGGTGGGAACGGTGTTTTCTCCCATACAGACGGCGCTGACAACCGCCACGACGTATGTGCGGGATTTGGTTTACGGGGTAAAGGACTACTTCCGCATGAGCGACGATCTGGCCGCCGCGCGGATGGAGATAAACGACCTGAAGCTGCAGCTGCAAACGCTGGAGGAGGCCGCGCTGGAAAACGAGCGGCTGCGCGAACTGCTGGACATAAAGGACCGCTATGAAAGCCAGGACCCGCTGTATGCGCGCGTAATCGCGCGCGATCCGGGCGTGTGGTTTGACACCTTCTCCATCAACCAGGGCACATCCAGCGGCGTGGCGGTAAACATGGCCGTCATCACGGCCGACGGCCTGGTGGGGCGCGTATACGAGGTGGGCCTTAACTACGCCAAGGTGATCTCCATCATCGATTCGCGCAGCGCCGTGGCCTGCCTGATCGAGCGCACGCGCGATAACGGCGTCATGCGCGGACAGATTACCGCCAATTCCACCGATTCGCAGTGTTACATGTACTACCTGCCGGCGGTAAACGACGTTTCGCCCGGCGATACGGTAATCACCTCGGGCGAGGACAAACTTTTCCCCAAAGGCATTACCGTAGGCACCGTGACGGCGGTTTCGCGCCAGCAGACCGATTCCTCCGACCGCTACATCATCGTGCAGCCCGCGGTGGATTTTACCAGCATAGAAGAGGTGCTGGTGCTGCGCACCGTGGTGGAGACCGACGACGAACAACTCGCCGCTTTGCCGACGCCCACGCCGCGGCCCACGCCCGAAGCCACGCCTACGCCCGAGCCGACCGTCAGCCCGGATGAGAGCGCGCTGCCCGGCATGGACGACGTATTCGTATACCCAACGCCGCTGCCCGAGGGCCAGACCTTTGTGGAAAGCGAGGAGGGGGAGGACGGCCAGACGGCCCAGCCCACCGATACGCCCCAACCCACCATAAATCCTGAAAACGCACTGCCGGAGGATTCCTGGGCGGCCTAGCGCGAGGGGGAGAGGGACTTGATTCGAAAACTGCTGCCGGGTATAATGCTGATAATCGCCGTGTTGATGGATATTACCGTGCTGCCCATATTGGTGGATATGCGCTATGTGCCGCTTTTTTCGCTGATGTTTACGGTCAATTACGGGCTGCTTTTGGGCAGGACGCGCGGCGCGCTGTACGGCATGATCGGCGGGCTGCTGGTGGATATACTGGTAGGCTATCCAGTCGGGCTGCTCTCGGCGGTGTATATCGGCAGCGGGTATCTGTCCGGCCTGGCCGGGCGCAAATTTCAACGCTACATTCTTACGCCCGTGGTAACGCCGTTTATCGCCTTTTCCTTTTACGAGCTGGTCATGCTGTGCTATCTGTTTATGGCCAGCGGCGCGATTGAGGGATATCTTTTTCGCGACGGCGCGATACGGGTGGCCATTTCCACGGCCGTATCGCAGTTGGCCTATTTGGCGATTAACCGCCTGCTGCGGCCTACCTGGTCGCGCTACGCGGGAAGGTAGCGCGGCGCTTACCAATACGCATATACGCACACGACGGACCGATCCTGATCGGAGGGAGGGATTTATTTGAAACCGACAAAGGGACGCTATCTGGTCATCGCCTTTTTGATCGTGGCTGTGTTTGCCAGCATGATCTTCCGCCTGTACAATTTGCAGCTTGTCTCAGGCGAGGAATACCAGGCCAGGGCCGAATCCAAAACCACCAAAACCATGACGCTTACCGGCGTGCGCGGCACCATATACGATTCCAATATGATTCCGCTGGCCTACGATAAGCGTACCTACGACGTGCAGTTTTACAGGGATCCCTCGCGCACTTCCGATGAGGACCGCCAGACTTACACAAACGCAATTATAGAAACGATAAAACTGGTGGAGAGCAACGGAAAAAAGACCATCGACGGATTCTGGCTGGAGCGCGACGAAAATAACCAATGGCGTTTTAATACGGGCACCACAAATGAAACCTCCGCCGCGAAGCGGGAAAGCCAGTGGCGCAGCAATTTCTATCTGACCGGCGTGCCGGTAGAGAACCTGTTCGACCAGCTGTGCGAAAATTATTTTATCCCCGACGAAATGAGCGAAGAGGAAAAGATCAAGGTGCTCGCCATATGGCAGGAGTCGCGCATGTACAACTACCTGTCCGAACCGGTCACAATCGCCTACGGGGTGGATTTTGAAACCGTTTCCGAAATCGAGGTGCGCTCCATGGAGCTGGAGGGCATTTCGGTGGTGGAGAGCACTTCGCGCGTATACCCCAAAGGATCGCTGGCCGCCCACACGATCGGCTATATCAGCAAGATATCCGGCGAGGAGACCCTGGCCACATACCTGGAAAAGGGCTATGCCAACGACGCGCTGGTGGGCATGACCGGCGTGGAATATTCCATGGAGGACCAGCTTACCCCCTATCTCCAGACGCGGCAGGGGCAGAAGGTGGTGGAAATTAACAACCGCGGCAAAATCATACGCGAGCTTTCCTACGACGCGCCGGTGGACGGCAACGACGTGATACTTACCATCGATTCCCAGCTGCAGGCGGTTCTGGAAAGCGAGCTGGAAAAGACCATTAACGGCATCCGCAAGGTGCAGGAAGACATGATGCGCACCACCAGCTGGAAAAACCAGAACCGTACCGAACTGCGCGAATATAACAAACAGGGAAAAGAAGTACAAACCGCCCAGACCGGCGCGGCCGTCGCGATAGACCCAAACAGCGGCCGGGTATTGGCTATGGCAAGCTATCCTTCCTTTGACCTGTCCATGTTTGACGGCGGGACGGTGGATAACGATATGTGGAACGACCTCATCAGTGACGAACGCAACCCCATGTATAACCGCGCCATAAGCGCGCGCGACACGCCCGGCTCCATTTTTAAAATGGTCACCGCGCTGGGCGGATTGATGGAGGGCGTGCTCACCCTGGACGAAACCATAGACGATAAGGGCAAATACAAGGGTACCGACACCTCCTATCAGCCCAGCTGCTGGGTCAGCAGCGCCAACCGCTACAAACACCAGGACCAGACGGTGATCGAGGGCCTGAAAAACAGCTGTAACTACTTCTTCTATACCGTGGGCCAGCGCCTGGGCTCGACCAACCTTACCAAGTGGGGCGCCCAACTGGGGCTTACCTCGCGCACGGGCATCGAGCTGCCCAACGAGTCAACCAGCTTTGTGGGCAACCAGTTAATGCTCTACGACGGCGACCGCGCCATAGACGATCAATACACCTCCAAGCCCTACTATTCCGCGTACATGATTAAAAAGCGCCTGCGCGAGGTGGGCGAGGAGCGCGGCATTGAATACGATGAAGAGCGGCTGGATATGGTGGCCAAGAAGCTGCTGGATCTGGTATTGCAGGACGGCCTGAAAGAGGAATGGATTCCGCAGATCCAACAGATTCTTCTGGAGGACATGAACCTGCCCGCCGCCTACATATCGAAAAACTACCTGGTAAACCTGTTCTATTCCTATATACAGGACCTGCGCTGGACCGACAACGAAACCATCATGGCGGCTATCGGCCAGTCCATTACCCAGGTTACGCCCGTGGCGGTGGCGCGCTATGTGGCGGCCATCTGTAACGGCGGCACGGTGTATAATTTACAGCTCATCGACAAAGTGGTTTCGCCTACGGGCAGTGTGGTTATGGAAAAGGAGCCGGTTATTATCAACCAGATTACCGGCGCGGAAGAATACCTGGCCGCCATTCAGGAAGGAATGAAAGAGGTTACCTCGGTGGAAAACGACGGTACCGCGGCCCAGTATTTCGCCCAGTCCAAGGCCAAAATCGCGGCCAAGACCGGTACCGCGCAACGTACCGACATCGATATTGAAAACAACTCCTGGCTGGTAACCTACGCGCCCTACGATTCCACCCCGCAAATCGTGGTGGTGGTGTACATCCAAAACGGATACGCGGGCGCGCGCGCCGCGAAATGCGCGATCAATACCATTGAATACTATCTGGATCAACAGGAAAAGAAAGATTCAATGACCATTGCGCAGGTAAACCGGCTGACGAACTGACGCGGAGGGACATGATCGCACAGGGGGGCGGGCGGATGGGCCGCGCAATTGTAATTACCTCCGGAAAGGGCGGCTCGGGTAAATCCACCCTGACGGCCGTCCTGGGCATGCGCCTGGCCATGGCGGGCAGGCGCGTGGCGATGATTGATATGGATATGGGCATGCGCAGCCTGGATATCTTGCTGGGCATGGAAAACAAAGTGGTGTACGACCTGGTGGACGTGGCCGAGGGCGTGTGCCGGCTTAAGCAGGCCCTGGTTCGAACGCCGGAATGCGAGGGGCTGTGCCTGCTGAGCGCATCGCAAAGCCGCGACAGCGGCGCGCTGAGCACGCGCGAGGCGCAGGATATCGTCGACCGGCTCAAGCCCCATTTTGACGAACTGCTTATCGACTGCCCGGCGGGCGTGGGGCGCGGTTTTCGCAACGCCACCGCCGGCGCGGACGAGGCGCTGATCGTGGCGCTGGCGGACCCCGTGTCCCTGCGCGACGCCGACCGCGTGGCCGGGCTGATACGCCGCCAGGGGCTGGACGGCGCGCGGCTGGTGGTCAACCGGGCGGCGCGCGCGCTTATGCGGCCCGACGCGCCCCTTAACCCGGATAAAATGGCCCAGGCGCTGGGGCTTTCCCTGCTGGGCGTGATTCCGGAGGACCGCGCGCTGGCGCGCTGGCAGGACGGCGCCGCCGCGGCGCTGATACATACGGCCGCGGGCGCCGCGATAGAACGCGTGGCGCAGCGCCTGCTTGGCCAGTCCGTACCCATAGCGCCTTTCCGGCGCGGGGTGTGGGCGCGCATACGGAGTCTATCCGCACGGTGAAGTAGGCGGATAGCCGGGCGCGCAGAATTATTCGAGGTGACCATATGCAAAGCCGGTTTCAACGCACGCTAAAGTTTATACACGACAACAAATTCAACCCCAAGCTGCTGCGCAATTTTGACTGGATAACGCTGGCGCTTGTGCTGGCGCTTGCGCTGTTTGGCGTGGTGTGCATTTTTTCCGCCACGGCGGTGCCCATGGAAACGCAGCCGGCCAGCATATTGGAGCTTTTATCCATCCAACCGGTCACTTACGCGCAGTTGCAGCTTATGTGGATTTTGGTTGGGCTTGTGGCGATGGCCTTTATGGTGTATGTGGATTACGAGTATTTTTCCAAATACGCCAACACCATTTACTGGTTTAATATCGCGCTGTTGGTGCTGGTGCTGGGCATGGAGCGCGGGCGCGGCAACATGGCCGGGTGGTTTCGCTGGGGCGCCGACGCCGCGCGTACCATGCAGCCTTCCGAATTTGGCAAGCTGGCCATCATCGTGGCGTTGGCCAAGCTGTTTTCCGAGCGGAATAAGCCGGTTACGCGCGTAAGCGAGCTTTTGCCGCTGCTGGCCTATATCGGACTTCCGCTGCTGTTGATCGTGGCACAGCCCGACGTCGGCACGGCGCTGGTATACATCGTGGTGTTTGGCATCATGCTCTTCAGTTCAGGCGCCAGTTACAAA
Source organism: uncultured Eubacteriales bacterium (assembly GCA_963929805.1). Classification (GTDB taxonomy): domain Bacteria; phylum Bacillota; class Clostridia; order Christensenellales; family Aristaeellaceae; genus CAWVLE01. The sequence goes on from CAWVLE010000295.1 coordinate 15,709, forward strand.
CTGATTATCGGCATACTGTGCATCGCGGTTTTGATGATGGTTCCGCTGTACTACTACATGACCACGGCTGAAAACAGCTTCCGTATCGAACGGTTGATGGTTTTTCTGGACCCGGAATTTGAACCCAACGGCGCGGGCATGCAAACCACAAACGCGCGCATTGCGGTGGGCTCGGCCGGGCTGTGGGGCAAGGGCCTGTTTAGCGATGGGAGCTTTGCCTCGCTAAACTATATCCCGGACGATTACACCGACTTTATCTTCGCCATCGTGTGCGAAAGCTTTGGCTTTGTGGGCGCGGGACTATTGGTGCTGGGCTTCCTTTTGCTGATTCTGCGGCTGATTCGCCTGTCGTCCAAGGCGGCCGATTCGTTCGGCACCTACACCATTATCGGGGTAATGGGCATGCTGCTGTTCCACATCGTGGAAAACATCTGCATGGTGATTGGGCTTTTGCCGGTTACGGGCATACCGCTGCCCTTTATCAGTTATGGCGGATCCAACCTGCTGACCAACATGATGGGGATTGGGCTGGTGCTCAATATCTCCATGCGTAGCCGGGCGCGCAAAAGACAGCCGCCCATGCGGCAGGCCGCTCGATTATGACGGAGGGATGTCGATGATTTGGACGGTTGGGCTGAACCTGAGCGTGGACCGCACGCTGGAAGTGGAGCGCTTTGTGTACGGGGGCATGAACCGCGTGGAGCGCACGCTGGAAGACGCGGGCGGCAAGGCGGTTAACGTGGCGGTGGCCGCGGCCGAGCTGGGCGAGCGCGCCTCGGTTACCGGCTTTTTGCGCAAGGACAGCCGCGAGATATTTGAGCACAGATTGCGCAAGGCGGGCGTGGGCATGGACTTTGTGGAAATTGAAGGCCGCGCGCGCGTAAACGTAAAATTGATGGACAGGCAGGGCGGCCAGGTGAGCGAGCTTAACGAGCGGGGCGAGCCGGTGTCGGAGGACCAGCTTGCGGCCCTGCGCGAAAAGCTGCGCGTCCTGCTGCGCGAAGGCGATATACTGGTGCTGAGCGGAGCGCTGCCGCCGTCGTGCCCGGCCGGCTTTTACGCCTCGCTCATGCGCGAGGCGCGGTCGCGCGGCTGCCTTTGCGCGCTGGACGCGGAAGGCGCGGCCTTCCAGGCGGGCGTGGCCGAAAAGCCTTTTCTTATAAAGCCCAACCGGTACGAACTGGAAATGGCGGCCGGGCGCGAGCTGAAAGGATTAGAGGAGGTCAAGCGCGCGGCGATGGAATTTACGCGCGGCGGCGTGGGCGTGGCCTGCGTGTCCCTGGGCGATCAGGGCGCGCTGATTGCCGGCGCGCGCGAGGCCTTTTACGCGCAGGCGGTCAAGGTGCAGGTGCGCTCTACCGTGGGCGCGGGCGATACGATGCTCGCCGCGGTGGTAAGCGGCCTGTCGCGCGGCGAGGGTTTGGACGAAGCGCTGCGCATGGGCGTGGCCTGCGCCACTTCCTGCGTGATGAGCGAAGGCACGCGTCTGGTTGACGGGAAAACCTACCGGCAGATACTTGCCAAAACAAATGTTCAAAGGGTGTGAGTGGGATGATTGGTGTTGCGATCATGGGGTGCGGGATTGTCGGATCGGGCGTAATGCGCATGCTGACGGAAAACGCGGCGCAAGTTTCGCGCGCGGCCGGGTGCGAGGTGGCGCTGGTAGGCGTGTTGGACGTTCGGCCGATTGAGGTGCAGCCGCCGGCGAGCTATACGAGCGACTTTGAAACGCTTATAAAGGACGAGCGCGTTTCCATCGCGGTGGAAACCATCGGAGGCGCCGGCGTGGCGTATCAATTTACAAAGCGCATGCTACAGTCCGGGCGCAGCGTGGTCTCTTCCAATAAGGAGCTGGTTGCGGCCCATGGCGACGAACTTACGCGCCTGGCTAAGGAGCACGGCTGCATGTATCTTTACGAGGCGTCGGTGGGCGGCGGCGTGCCCATACTGCGCCCGCTGGGCGCCTGCCTGGCCGGAAACAACATTACCCGGATAGACGGCATCGTCAACGGCAGCACCAATTACCTGCTGACCCGCATGGAGGAGCGCGGCACCAGTTTCCCCGCCGCGCTTGAAGAGGCGCGCGCGCTGGGCTACGTGGAGGGCAACCCGGCGGCCGACGTGGAGGGCTGGGACGCCCGGCGCAAATTGGGCATACTGGCGGCCACGGCGTTTGGCGCGGCCTTTTCGGACAACGAGAAAATCCCCACCGAGGGCATTTCCCGCATTAGCGAACGCGACCTGACCTGCGCGCGCGCGCTGGGCGGCACGATCAAGCTGATTGCGCACGCGCAGCGCATGGACGCGGGTTGGTCCGGATGGGTACACCCCGCGCTGGTCATGCCCGGGCATCCGCTCTTTGAGGTGCGCGACGTGTTCAACGGCATACTGGTACACGGCGATTTTGTGGACGACGTGGTGTTCATCGGGCGCGGCGCGGGCAGCCGCCCGACCGCCAGCGCGGTGGTGGGCGACGTGATTGACGTGGCGCGTCATGCGGGCCGCGCAGCGAGCCGCGGCGCGTGGCGGGAAACGCCTGCCTTTGTGGAGGAACAGGCGGCCTTGGAATCCCAACGCATGCTGCGCGTGGAGGGAAACGGCGTAACCGGCGCGCGCGAGAAAATCGAGTCCTGTCTGGAGGGGGCGCGGGTGGAGCGCGTGGGCGACATGTACGCGGCGCTTACGCCCAGGTGGCCGGCCGGACGGCTGGACGAGGCCGTCCGCCGGCTGAGCGAAGGCGGCCTGAGCACAGGCATAATCATGCGCGTGCTTTGATACAATTACATCGCGCCGACTTTTTTACGCAGCGCCGGACAACCCCCGGCGCTGTCATTTATAACGGCGCGACGGAGGGGTATTATGCGCGCGGACAACCCGGCCCAGGAGGCCCTTTTTCTGCCCGGCGGCAGCCACGGCTGCCTGTTGCTTGACGGTTTTGCGGACGCGCCCGCCCATATGCGCCGTATCGGCGAAGCGCTTAACGCGCGCGGCTACACCGTAAGCGCGCCGCTTTTATATACGCGCGGGGCAACTTTGCGCGCCGCGCGCGCGTCTAACTGGCGTAGCTGGCTGGACGAGGCGCGTATGGCCTATATGGATTTGACCAAAAAGTGCGCTGAGATATCGGTGATCGGGCTTTCCATGGGCGGCGTGCTGGCGCTGATATTGGCCGAAAAATACCCGGTCAACACGCTCGTATGCCTTTCGCCCGCCATAGCGCCGCGCATCGCGCTTGGCTGGGCCGCGCCGGCGGTGGCGCTGGTGGCGCCCCGTATGGCGTGGCCGGGCGCGGATCAGGCGTGTGCGGATGGGCCGGCCAATGCGAGTATATCCGGCCGCGAGGGGCGGGGGATGGCGGCCTCCTGCGTGCGCGACATGCTAAAACTTATCCACCTGGCCGAGCAGAGCCTGTTTGCGGTGGTCGCGCCCACGCTGGTCATTCAGCCGCTGAACGACCGCGCGGTGCGCCCAAACGGCGCGGTGAGAATCTTGCGCGATATCTCCGCGCGCGACAAAACGGTTATGTGGCTTAAGCGGTCGGGCCATCTGTGTACGGAAGATTGCGAGCGCGAACTCGTATTTGATACAATTTTGAAGTGCTTAAGCCGCACAGATGCCACAAAATCGCTTGCCTTATGACAAAAAACATGTATAATATAGGCTATGGCTTTATGACTTACAGCCCGGCCTGTATGGCGATTACGGAAAGGATGGTTCTTAATCATGGTAAAAGGCTTTTTTAAGACGCTCGCGCTGATGTTAGCCGTCGTGCTGTGCCTTTCCGGCTGCGGTATGATTACCGTGGATCCGGAAATGGACGCGGCCGAAAAGGCCGCGGCCCAGGCGGAGGACGACGCGATTATCGTGGCGGAATTTGACGGCGGCACGGTAACCAAGGGCGTGGCGATGGAAGAATATGAGGCGATGGCCTCCATGTACGCTTCCTACGGCTTTGAACTGACCGACGAGGAGACCATTACCTCGGTCAAGCAGGAGCTGCTGGATTATCTTGTGGAGGACGCGGTCGCCAAGGCCAAGGCCGAGGAAATGGGCCTGACCGAGCTTTCCGACGAAGAAATGGAAGAAATAAATACCCAGGCACAGGCTGATTACGACGAAATGGTCGAACTTTACATGACCTATTTCGATGGCGACACCGAAGAGGAAATTAAGGCCAATACCATTGAATATCTGGACGAGTCGGGCTATACGCTTGACTACGTGCGCGATTACGCGATAGAGAACGCCTGGCGCGAAAAACTTAACGATCAGATTACCGCGGACGTAACCGTCACCGACGAGGCCCTGCAGGAAGCATACGAGACGCGCGTGGCCGAGGATGAGGAAAACTTTACCACCGAGCCGGGCAACTTTGAAACCGCGGTGCTTTACGGCGATACGGTGGCCTGGATCCCCGAAGGCTATCGCACGGTCAAGCATGTGCTGATCGCGCTGACCGACGAGCAGAGCGAAGAATTGAGCAACCTGGAATTTGAACTGGAAGACGTCAACTATCAGCTCGAAGAGCTGGGCGACGAAGAACTGGCGGAGGAAACCGACGTAGCCACCGACGAGACGGCCAACGGCGAAGCGGCCGCCGACGACGCGGCGGACGCCGCGGCCGAAGAGGTGGAAATGGCCAGCGACGAGGACGCCGATACGGTTGTCGATGACACTGCCGGCACAACCGATACGTCCGGCGAGGACGCCGCCCCGACCCGTGAGGAGCTGCTTGCGCAGCAGGCGGATCTGACCGCCCAGATCGAGGCGCTTAAAGAGCAGATCAAAGCGGAACTGATGCCCAAGGCCGAGGAAGTTATCGAAAAGGCCAACGCGGGCGAGGACTTTGACGCCCTGATCGAGGAATACGGCGAAGACCCGGGCATGGAATATGAGCCCAGCAAGAGCGAAGGTTACTACGTATCGGTGGATTCCACCATGTGGGATCCCGCTTTCCAGGAAGCCGCCATGGCGCTGGAAAACGTGGGCGATATTTCCGAACCGGTGCTCTCCAGCAGCGGCCTGCACATCATCCGCTATGAGGCGGATGTGGTAAGCGGCGCCGTGGCCTTTGAGGAACTGCGCGACGAGCTGGAAGAAACCGTGCTGGAAGAGCTTAAGACCCAGAAATATGACGAAACCGTAGCCGAGTGGGTGGAAGCGGCCAACGTAAAGACCTATGTGGACCGCATGAACTGACCGGCCGGAAACAACCGATTTACCTGAGCGACAAGCCCCATGCGCCGACGTTAGGCCGCGCATGGGGCTTTGCCGCCGCTGCCGCGCGGTAAAATTTTTACGTATAGGCAGGTTTTTGGCCGCGCGTGTGGTATATACCATCCATACAGGGAAGAATACTGAATAAATGCCGCGGCGATTGTTAAATAAAGGAATAGCCCTTGAACCGTTGCCGCTTTTACGGTTGACAATTGATGCGCGGGGGTTTGAACGGGCTGTTTTCGTGCAATAATTTTGTCGACAGGCGTCGCATTGTTGCAGGAAAAAATCCGCGCGCGGCGAATTGAAAACATGGGAAAGGTGATGGATCAATGGCGGGCAGAGTTCCGGACGCCTGGCTGGACGACCTGCGCAGCCGGGTCGATATCGTGGACGTCGTTTCGGACTATGTCGCCCTGAAGCAAAAGGGAAAGCGTTACTGGGGGTTGTGCCCGTTCCATAATGAGAAGACCGCCTCGTTCAGCGTCAACCCGGATGAGCAGATGTATTACTGCTTTGGTTGTCACAAGGGCGGTAACGCAATCGGTTTTGTGATGGAAATGGAACGGATGGAATTTATGGATGCGGTAACGCTTTTGGCCGAGCGCGTACATCTGCCCATCCCTGAAACGACCGGCGGGGAAAAGGGCCCCAGCCGGACGGTGAAAGAATTAATATACCAGGCCAACCTGGCCGCCGCGCGTTACTATCACGGCCTGATATGGACGGGCGAGGGCGCGAAAGCGCTTAGCTATCTTAACAGGCGTGGGCTGGACGACGCGGCCATACGGCGCTTTGGCCTGGGCGCGTCGCCCACCGACTGGCAGGGCCTGACACGGACGCTTCTTAATCAGGGATTTACCGAGGAGGTGCTTTTGCAGGCCGGGCTCAGCGGCAAAAAGCAGGAACGCGTTTTTGACATGTTTCGCGAGCGGGTAATGTTTCCCATTATCGACGCGCGGGGCAGGGTACTGGGGTTTGGCGGGCGCGCCATGGGCGACGCCATGCCCAAATATTTAAACACGCCCGATACGCCGGTGTTTAATAAGCGTTGCGAGCTGTACGCGCTCAACTTTGTGGCGAAGGAGCGCGCGCTTAAACGGCTGATTCTGGTTGAAGGCTATATGGACGTAATCGCGCTGCGCCGCGCGGGCGTGGCCGGGGTGGTAGCGACGCTGGGTACGGCGCTGACCGAGGAACAGGCCCGCCTGATAAAACGCAGGGCGGACGAAGTATGGGTAAGCTATGACGGCGACGCGGCGGGGCAAAAGGCCATTTTGCGGGCGCTGGATATTTTTGAGGCGCAGGGCATGCGCGCGCGCGTGTTGTCCTTTCCGGATGGAATGGATCCCGACGATTTTATTCGGGCGCGGGGCGCGAAAGGGTTTGACGAACTTAAGCCGATGGACCCGGTCGCCTATCGAATGCAGCGCGCGGCCGACGCGGTGGACATGACCACGCAGGAAGGCCGCACCCAGTAAGCCATCGCCTGCTGCGAGCTGCTGCGCGCGGTGCGAAATCCGGTTGAACTGGAGAACTACATTTCTCGTCTGATGATAGACACCGGGTTTGCGCGCGACGTGCTTATCCGTCAGATTGGCGCGTCGGCCCAAAGCGCGGAAAGGGTAGAGCGGCCGGTCAGGCGCGAGGCGCGCGCCGCGCGCCAGTATAAGGACTACGAGCGCGCCGAGCGCATGCTGGTTTTGCTGCTCAGCGCGCGGCTGTTGCCGCCGGACGCGGTAAAAACTTCCGATTTTGAAACCGCGCTCTACGCGCGCATCGCGGGCAAACTGTTAGATGGGGTCAGCGGCGCCGCGCTGCTGGATCAACTAAACGAAGACGAACGCCAGGAGGCGGTTTCGGCGCTGAACGCCCAGGTCGTTCCCGACGAGGGCAACGCGCTGAAGGTAGCGGAGGATTGTTTAAAGACGCTGTACGCCCATCGATTGGAAAGGTCGATCAGCGAATTGGAAGATAAGCTGAGCTCAGATGAAGGCGAGTCACGCCAGCAGACGCTCAGGCAAATGATGGAGCTTACGCAGGAACTGGATCGGTTTAAGACCAGTCGGAAGGAGTGGACTGTTTGAGCAACAAGGAAAATTCTGAGAGCGTGGCGTCTCGCGTTCGCGAATTAATGGAAATGGGCAAGGCCAAAGGCGTGCTCACCTATAAAGAGATAATTGAACAATTGGGCGAAATGGATCTGGACAGCGTAAAAATTGATAAAATTCTGGATGTGCTGGACGGCATGGGTATCGAGGTCATCAACGAGGCCAAACTGGCCGAGGAGACGCCCGAGCCCGAACCGCTTATCGATATTACCGACGACGACGACCTGTCCATGCTGGAGGGCGTCAGCATTGACGACCCGGTGCGCATGTATCTAAAGGAAATTGGAAAGGTGCCCCTGCTTACGGCCGACGAGGAAATAGAGCTGGCCAAGCGCATGGAACAGGGCGACGAGGACGCCAAGCATAAACTGTCCGAGGCCAATTTGCGCCTGGTGGTTTCGATTGCAAAGCGCTATGTGGGGCGCGGCATGCTGTTTTTGGATTTGATCCAGGAAGGGAACCTGGGCCTTATCAAGGCGGTGGAAAAATTTGATTACCGCAAGGGCTACAAATTCTCTACCTATGCCACCTGGTGGATACGCCAGGCCATCACCCGCGCCATCGCCGACCAGGCGCGCACCATACGCATACCGGTACACATGGTGGAAACCATCAACAAATTAATCCGCGTGTCGCGCCAGCTGCTTCAGGAGTATGGGCGCGAGCCCACGCCCGAGGAAATCGCCGAGGAGATGGGCATTTCCGAGGAAAAGGTGCGCGAAATTATGAAAATCGCGCAGGAGCCGGTCTCGCTGGAGACGCCGATCGGCGAGGAGGAAGACAGCCACCTGGGCGACTTTATCCCCGACGACGACGCGCCCGCGCCGGCCGAGGCTGCGGCCTTTACCCTGCTAAAGGAGCAGCTCATGAGCGTGCTTTCCACGCTTACGCCGCGCGAGGAAAAGGTGCTCAAACTGCGCTTCGGCCTGGAGGATGGACGCGCGCGCACGCTGGAAGAAGTGGGCAAGTATTTTAAGGTAACGCGCGAGCGCATTCGCCAGATCGAGGCCAAGGCGCTGCGCAAGCTGCGCCACCCCAGCCGTTCGAGAAAGCTGAAGGACTCGCTGGATTGATGGGCGGCGCGATACATTTGGACGGGCGGCTGTCGGCGATTGCGCGCATGGTGCCGCCCTGCGGCTGTGTGGCGGATATCGGCGCCGATCACGGGCTGCTGGGCGCGTATCTGCTAAAGAGCGGGCGCGCGCGGCGCGTGCAGTTTATCGATATCAGCGCGCCCTCGCTGGAAAAGGCGCGGCGGTTGATCGCGGCCGAAGATCTGGAGGATCGCGCGGCGTTTTCGGTGGGCGACGGCGCGTCCGCGTTGGTGGAGAAGCACGAAGCGGCGGTTATCGCCGGCATGGGCGGACAATTGATTGCCGACATTGTGGAGGCCGGGCGCGCTCAGTTCGCGCAAGGCCTTCTCGTTTTGCAACCCAACGTGGCCCAATACGAATTGCGCGCGCGGCTGTGCGGCGCGGGTTTTGAAATTGTGGACGAGGATATCGTACGCGCGGGCAGGCGCTATTACGTGCTGCTTTGCGCGCGCGCGGGCCGGGCGAACTATGATTACCGCCAGCTGATGGCCGGGCCGGTGCTGCTGGGGCGGCGTCATCCCCGCCTGAAGGAATACGCCGTCTATCGCCTGGGCGTGGCGCAAAAGGCGCTTGCGGGCGCCGAGCGCGGCGGCGCGCCCTGGGTGGAAGAATTAAGGCGCGAATGCGCCTGCTGGAAGGAGGTCGCTTCATGCCTGTAACCGTGGCTATGATTAACGCGCTGGTGCGCGATATGGCGCCGGTTGAATTGGCCGAACCGTACGACAACGTGGGCCTGCTGGCCGGGCATCCCAATTGGAGCGTGGAGCGCGTGCTGTGCGCGCTGGATCTTACCCCGCCCGTTTTGCGCGAGGCCGAACAGATCGGCGCTCAGCTGATCGTGACCCACCATCCCATCCTGTTTCACGCGCGCAAAAACTTGCGCGAGGACGACCCGGAGGGCGCGCTGCTGTGCGCGCTGGTGCGCTCGGGCCGCGCC
>CAWVLE010000296.1:0-5293 GCA_963929805.1 uncultured Eubacteriales bacterium
GAGTTGTCAAAGACCTTGATAAATCAAGGGTTTCCGCCATAGTGGTATGAAACGGCGAAGTAGATTTTGAGTCCGTCACGTCTGCCATTCCATCACTTCGGCAAAATCAACGCAGGTATTATTATAATAGATTTTGGGGAAAAATGCAATGGGCAGAACGCGAAAATTTATGTTTCGCTTTTAAATTTAAACAAACCAGCCGCGCGGCAGGTTAAAATCAATTTTTTTCCAGAAAATGTGCAACCAAAGCCTGCGCCGCGCGTCTTAATAATTGTGTTGCCCGTGTTGCGAAAGAAGTACGCTTACGGCTTATTTTGCGGCGCGGGCGCGCGAGAACCGCTTTAAACGGCTTTGCCGGCGCTCTTACGCAAAAGTTGTTTTGCTTTTTCCCCGCCCATGTGTATAATAGTAGGTGGAAAGAGAGGTGATCGGCGTGCACAATCCTGAGGAGCAGCAGTGGGTTAAAAAGGCTTCCCAGGGCGACGTGGCGGCATTTGAGCAACTGATGCGCATCCACGAAAGCAGAATGTACGCGGTATCGCTTAGGATGTGCGGCAACCGCGAGGACGCGCTGGATTGCACACAGGAAGCGATGCTGAGAATTTTCCGCGCGATTGGCAGTTTTAAAGGCCAATCCTCTTTTGCCACATGGGTTTACCGTATTACGATGAACACCTGCCTGGACGAACTTCGAAGGCGGAAAGTGCGCACCAGCTCGTCGCTTGACGCGTTGCTGGATTCGGGGTGGGCGCCCACCGACGAGGACGACACGCCTGAGCGGCATTCCATCGCCTCGGAACAGAGGCGTACGCTGGAACGCGCCATCGCCAGTTTGCCCGAAGACATGCGCGCGGCGATCGTGCTGCGCGACGTGCAGGGGTTCAGTTACGATGAAATCGCCGCTATGCTTGAGGCAAACGTTGGCACGATCAAATCGCGCATCAGCCGGGGACGTGAAAAGTTGCGCGAGGTTTTGTTAAAACAGCCGGAACTTTTTGGGCGGTATCCAGTCTAAGTAAATAGAAAGAAAGGGGGGAGAACATGCGGGAGAAAATAGATTGCGCACAATTTGAAGAACTGCTTAACGCATATCTGGACAACGAACTGGATATGGAAACGCGCGAGGGAATCGCCGTTCACGCGAAAAACTGTCCCGACTGCGGCGCAAAGCTGGAGACGTCCACGCGTTTACTTACCATGCTGGCCGAAATGGACGAAGGGCTGACCATTCCGCTGGATGCCCAGGCCGCCTGGCGCAACGCCGTGCGCGCCGAAGCGTCCGCGCGAACCCAAAAGCGCCGCGGCGGCGGCTGGATGCGCGCGTTTGGCGCCGTGGCCGCCGTGCTGGCGGTTGCGGTATGCGGCACCGCGCTTACGCGCTCGCCGGCCCCGCTCTCCCTGTCGAATACGCCAAGAAGCGAAATATTGCAGGCCACCGCGTATAATTCCGATGCCGGCTCTTCGGGCGGAAGCGGGGTTTCGGAAGGGGCTTTGCGCGCTTACGGTTCGCGTTCGGCTCAATCTCAGAAGCTGCTGCTTGAAAACGACAGCGCGGCCGACGGCATGATGGTCGAGAGCAGAACGGTCACGCCCGACGCCGTATCCGGAACCGAAGATACCGTCGATGAGTCCGGCTCCATCGATTCGGCGAAGCAGCGCGGCGTAATGGTGATACGCACCGCTTCGCGCGAAATACAGACCAGTTCGTTCGACACCCATCTGGCCAATATAAACGATCTGGTGAGCGAATACGAAGGTTTCTTTGCCTCCAAGAGCGTAACGGGCCAGGCGCTTTCCGAATCGGGCGACGGGCGGCAGGCCTCCATCGTGGTGCGCGTACCCCAGGATGATTTGGACGCGTTTTTGACGGCGCTGGACGCGCTGGGCACGCCGGTATCGCGCAGCGAATCGGCCGAGGACGTTTCCGATCAGTATTACGACGTGGACATACGCCTTACCTCCTACCGCACGCAGCTTGAGCGGCTCAACGAGCTGGTGAAATCCACCGCATCGCTGGAAGAGCTGGTAATGCTGGAAGATAAGATTTACGAAGTGCAAAGCCAGATCGATTCGCTGGAAGGCACGCTGCGCGACCTGGAAAGCCAGGTAAATTACTCTACCGTTACCATCCAGCTTGACGAAGTGGCCGAGCGCGGCTCCGTTAAGCCCATCGCCGCCGCTTCGCTTAAGGAGCGTATCCAGACCGGGTTCTATGATTCGGTCAACTGGCTCAGCCTGTTTTTACAGGATATGGCCGTGTTTCTGGTAAGCGTGGCGCCCGTGCTGGTTGTCGCTTTGCCGGTCATTATTGTAATTTGGATCGTGGTTCACTGTGCGCGCAAGCGCAAACGCAAAAAGCAGAGCCGCGGTTAACGTCAAACGCCGCTTGCGGATTATTCGCAGGCGGCGTTTTTTGCGCGCTGAAACCGGCCCCGGCGCGAATTGGAGGCGCGGTTTTTATTTTTATCCTTCCGCGTCTGAATCGCCGCGGCAAGAGGCCGGCGTCCCGCAGGAGGCGCGCACGATCAGCGTGGAAGGGAGGATTTCCATTCCGAGCTTTGACCGTTCGGCCAGCAGTATTTCCACGGATTTGCGGCCCAGCTTTTGCGCGTGCAGGTCGATGGTGGTAAGGGGCGGTTCGGTATAAGGCGAAAAGAACTGATTGTCGCAGCTGACCAGCGCCATATCATGGGGCAACGAAAGGCCCATCAGGCGCATTTGGCGGATCGCGCCCAGCGCCACCAGGTCGTTAAAGGCGAACAGCGCCGTAGGCCTGCGCGCGCCGGTAAAGTTTTCCAGCAGCCATTTCACGCACGCCGCGCCTTCCTGCGCCGTGCCCCCCAACGTGTAGGGGTAGATATATTGCTCCAGGCCGCGCTTTCGCATGTATTCCAGGTAGGCGTGCTCCCTTGTGTTGGCAAAGGACTCGTAACCGTTGCCGCCCAGCAGCGCGATGCGCTCGTGCCCCAACGCGCGCAGGTGGTCTATCGCCGTTCGGCAGGCGCCCTCCAGATCGCTGGACAGGCACGGGCAGTTAAGCGGCACGGGCGAATTGACCACCGCCAGGGGCATATACCGCCCAATTTCCAAAAGAGACGAGCCGCCTTCGTCAAAGTCGGCGCTTTTGAGCATGTCCCCCGAGGCGACGATTCCATCCAGACGGCGGCCGATCAGATGATCCACCATCTCACGGGTGATACGCTCGCTGCCCAATTCAATTTGGAACAGCACCGTAAAGTAGCCCAGTTCCATGGCGCGGCGCTGCGCGGCCATGTAAAGCGTGCTGTAAAACGGATGATCGATCATGGGCAGCACCACGCCCAGCGTGCGCGTCTTGCGCTGCGAAAGCCCGGTGGCCAGCATGTTTGGCCGGTAGTCCAGCCGCCGCGCGGCCTCCAACACCTTTTTTCGGGTTGCCTCGCGCACGCCCGCGCTGCCGCTGAGCACGCGCGATACGGTGGCGATGGATACGCCCGCCTCGTTGGCCACATCAAAAATATTTACATATTGCCGCATTACTTTCCTCCAAAGCCGGATCAAGCGGGCCGCACGCGCGGCGCTCTATTTTAGTATACACGGTTTGCGCGCGAACTTACAGCCTATATTTTATTAACTTTTCAAATTTCATTATTGACATAATGCACAATTTTATGCTATGATTTGTATGCTGTAAAGGTTTTCAATATTAATTTATCCATAACGGCTGTCGTTAGCCGTATGAGATAGAAAAACTGGAGGTATCGCCTGATGAAAAAGCTGTTCGCGCTCATGCTCGCCCTGGCCATGATTACGGTTTCCTGCGCCGCCTTTGCGGAGACCACGCTGACCGTATGGTGCTGGGACCCGGCGTTTAACCTGTACGCCATGCAGGAAGCCGCCAAGGTGTATGAAACCATCAACCCCGACGTAAAGATCGATATTGTGGAGGTATCCTCGGACGACTGCGAGGCGCGCCAGACCACGGCGCTCATGTCGGGCGAAACCGGCACGCTGCCCGACATCGTGCTGATGCAGGACAATTCGGGCCAGAAATTCCTCTCCACCTACGAGGGCAGCTATTTTGATATGACCGACTACATCAACTACGACGACTTTGCCTCCTATAAGGTAGAGCATTTCACCCGCAACGGACGCCACTATGCGGTGCCCTTTGACAACGGCGCGGCCGCGCTGTTTGTGCGCACCGATTATCTGGAGGCGGCGGGCTACACGCTTGAGGACGTACAGAACATTACCTGGGACGAGTTTATTGAAATCGGCCTGAAGGTGAAAGAGGCGACCGGAAACTACATGCTGACGTTGCAGACCGGTTATGCCGACTTTGTCATGATGATGGCGCAGAGCGCCGGAACCTGGTTCTTCGACGCCGACGGCAACCCCAACATCGCGGGCAACCCGGTATTTGAGGAAATTGTGAGCACCATCAAGAAGATCCACGACAGCGGCATCGCCTATGAGGCGGTGGACTGGAACGAGTATATCGCCTCGTTTAACAACGGAAGCGCGGGCAGCACCGTGCAGGGCTGCTGGATCATCGGCTCCATTGTGCTGTCCGAAGATCAGTCCGGCAAGTGGGGCATGGTGCCCATACCGCGCCTCAACTGCGAGGGCGCGACCAACTATTCCAACCAGGGCGGTTCCAGCTGGGTCATCCCGGCCAGCAGCCCCAACGCCGAGGCGGCGGTCGATTTCCTGGCCAAGACCTTTGCCGGCAGCGTGGATTTGTACCAGACCATACTGCCCAGCTCGGGCGCCATCGCCACCTACCTGCCGGCGGCGGGCGGCGAGGCCTACGGCATCGAGCATCCCTTCTTCGGCAACCAGAAGGTATACGAGGATTTGATGGAATACGCGGCCAATATCCCCATCGTGAAATACGGCATGTATAACTACGAGGCGCGCGACGCGGTCGTTACCGCCGTTCAGGAAGTATTTGACGGCGGCGACGTAGCGGCGGCGCTGGCCACCGCGCAGGAGACCGTGGAATTCCTCATGTTCTAATACGCGCACATCTGAAAGCTGAACGCGGCGGATTTGCGGCGCGCTGCCGCCCGCCAAACACAATTTCTGCGGCTGCGGTTTTATCCGCAGCCGCAGGCGCAAGATGGAGGGATGCAGCTTGACAACGGCCAAAGTTCGCACCGGAAACCTGGAGCGTTCCATTCAGCGCAAGGGCTGGCTGTTCGTGATTCCGGCGCTGCTGCTGATTGCGCTGACCGCCTTTTACCCGATGATCGAGGCGCTCATTTTGTCCTTTCAGACGGGCAAGGGCAACGCGCTGACTTTTTCCGGC
>CAWVLE010000297.1:0-5587 GCA_963929805.1 uncultured Eubacteriales bacterium
AATGGCCATGCTGGTGGCCGACCGTTCGCCCATTGACGGGGTAAGTTATGATTTGTACATGGACGGAAAGGAACTGATCGCTACCCATGCGGGCGATACCTACCGCAAGAACATATTACAGCTTTATTCTTCCGATAGCAGCGGCACGGCCGTGGCCGCGCAGCAGCTGGCGGATAATCAGGCCATTGAGGCCTTAATGCCGGAGGAGCCGCGCGAGAACGATCAGCTGTTTATCGATACGCTGCTTTCGATACAGGACGCAATTAATACGGCCACCATGACCGACTATGTCGCCGCGCAGAACGCAGGCGACGAAACGCTGGCCACAGCGCTCAACGAGGAATCCGCCACCCAATGGAAGGTGATTGAAAACGCGATCACCCGTCTGGATATAGCGACGACCGCCAAGGAATTGAGCGGGATTATCGAGGGCACGGAAATTACGCTGACGACGCCTACGCCTTCGCCCACGCCTGAAACCGTCACGTACAAGACGCTTAAAAAGGGCATGATGAATTCCGATGAGGTCAAAAAGCTGCAAAGCAGGCTGTATAAGCTGGGCTGGTTTAACGGCAAGCGCGACGGCGACTTTGGCACGGTGACCACCACCGCCGTAAAGCGGTTCCAGAAAGCCGCCGGCTTAGAACCAGACGGCATCGCGACGAGCGAATTGCAGGAATTGCTCTACTCTGACGACGCGCCGCGCAACGAAGAAAATTCCAAAGCCACCGCTACGCCCAGCCCGACCGCCACGCCGGCGCCTACGCCTACGCCTTCCGCGGAGGAAAAGCAGCTGGCAAGCGCGGCCAGCGATTTGCCGGATGAAGAGGACTGGCCGGACGGGACCTGATAACTGCATTTTGACAGGTTGCTGCCGCTGCCTGTTGGCCGTGTTGAAGGGGGATGTATTTCCCCCTTCAACGCTTTTAGGGCGTGCTCTCCCTGTAAACGGAGATGGATACGCGCCTCTGGAGCGTTTTATGAAATTAAAGCGTTCGCCGCTGTCAGGACGGGAGAAGGCCGGGGCGGGATGCGTAAACTATGAATATGCAAACCCGGGCGGCGAGCGATATTTTGCGGGCGAACCCGAAAAAAGAACGGTGAGGATATCTTTACGCGTAATGTGAAAGCGAGCGATGCCGATGCGGGAAAATCCCATAGTGGCGCTGATTTACGATTTTGACAAGACCCTTTCGCCGCGCGACATGCAGGAATACAGTTTTATACCGGGCATTAATATGCGCGCGGAGGATTTTTGGGCGGAGTGCCGCCGTTTTGCGCTTAAACACAATACCGACGGCGTGCTGGCGTACATGTATATGATGCAGCACAAATCGCGCGGCGCCATGCAGCTGACCCGCCAGACGCTGATGAAACTGGGCGCGCAGATAGAATTTTTTCCCGGCGTGGAGGGTTGGTTTGAGCGCGTGCGCGCGATGGGGGCCGCCATGGGCGTGCGCGTGGAGCACTATATCATTTCTTCGGGGCTTAAGGAGATAATTGAAGGATCGCGCATCGCGGGCGCGTTCAAGGCGATATTCGCCGCTTCCTTTGCCTATGACGAGCAGGGCGTGGCCATGTGGCCGGCCACGGCGGTAAACTATACCAGCAAGACCCAATACCTGTTCCGCATCAATAAGGGCATTTTGGATGTGACCAATGACCGCGACTTAAACGGGTTTACGCCCGAACACATGCGGCGGGTGCCCTTCACAAACATGATTTACGTGGGCGACGGGCTGACCGACGTGCCCTGCATGAAGCTGACCAAATTAAAGGGCGGCTGCTCTATCGCGGTGCATGCTCAGGGCGATACCGACCTGGTGGACAGCATGCTGCTGCAGGGCAGGGCGGATTTTGCGCTGATGGCCGATTACCGGGAAGGCAGCGAAATGGAGCGCACGGTAAGCGCGATTATGCGGCGTATACGCGCGCGGCATGACTGCGACGCGCTGCATGTTTCCCAGACCGAGCGCGCCAAATTGCGCGTGCGCGAGCATAACCAGGATATATACGACGAATAGCGAAACGCGACAAAGCGGGACGCGCGGCGAAAAGCCGCGCGTCCCGCCCGTTTATTTGAACCTGCGCCCGCCGCTAGCAGATTTTCAGCAGCATGGTGTGCGCTTCGTCCATTTCCACTACCAGCAGATTTTCCTTTTCCAGCGCCTTCATGATGTCGCTAAAGCGCTTAAAGCCGATCTGCCGCTCGTCAAAATCGGGATAATCGGCCTGAATCGCGCCCTTTAAGATGGAAGGATTAATGCGCTCAAATCCGTCGGCTTTAAAGCGGTCCAGCGCCTCGCGGAAGGCGGGAAGCCAGTTGCTCTTGTTCAGCTGCGGCGCGGGCGAATCGCTGCCCACCATGCCGATTTTCAACGAAGATTCCTCCGTCCAGCATTTAAGCCGCTGGCTGTGCGAACATAAAAGCGCCATCAGCTTTCCGAACGTAGCGCAACCGTAACTGCGCTCGTCGAAATCCGGCTTGAGGCGGGTGATGGTATCCTTAAGCTCGCTGGCGTACATCATATCCTCCGCCTGATCGGCCAGGATGGTTTCCACCATGGTGATTAATTCCTGAACGTCGGCCGGTTCCTTGCTGGAGGGCTTGGGCGGCTTTTTGGTGGAAGCGACCGATTCCAGAAAGATAAACTCGCTGCACGCCCGGATAAATATGCCCGAGGCCACCTCGGAACGGGAAATGCCCAGCACGTGCTTGCCCATGGATTTTAATTTGCCCACCAGCGGGGTATAATCGCTGTCGCCCGACACGATGCAGAAGCTGTCGATTAACGGATTGGCGTAGGCGACCTCCATCGCGTCGATAACCAGCTGGATGTCCAAATTGTTTTTCTGGTTTTTTCCATAGCGCAGCGAGGGCACCACGTAAAAGGTATTAGACAAAAGGCATTCTTTTAATTCGCTGTAGCGGTCGGTATAGCCGTACACCTTGCCCAGCAGTATGTCGCCGCGGATCTTTACCTTTTCGATTATGTTGTTCAGCATCGATTCCTTGGCGCCCGCGTTTTCCAAATCTACAAATACGGCAAAATTGGATGTACTCACGAAAATTCTCCTCATACATGACGCCGCGCTAATTCGCGCGGCTTGTTTATTTTATTGTAAAGGCTATCGGAAGGATTGTCAACCTTTTATCGGCCCCGCGCGGGGAGGAAGATTCGTATAAACGGCGCGCGTGCGCCGGTCATTGACATCGGTTGGAGAAAAGAGTATCATATAATATGGTAAAATGGCCTTGGCATATAAACATAATCTGCGGAGGATTATTTAAATGGATAAACGTAGGCGAAGCCCAGCCCAATACAGGAAAAAGAGCACGGCGGTGGCCTGGTTTTGCGTCTGTATTATGCTGATGATTGCGGCCGGGGCGCTGGTATACGTGTTTGTAATAAATTATGATTTCGGCGGGTTTATTCCCGACGACGGCTCCATGCGCGAGTTTATTCCGGAGGAAGGTTACGAGCGCATACCGCGGCAGGAAGTGGAGGCGACCGCCACGCCCATTCCGCAGCCTACGCCGCTGCCCACGCCGTTGCCGCTGGATAAATATTCGCTGCGCGATACGCGGGTCAGCCTGCCCACCGGCTACGACGTGGCGTTGGGCGATTTAACCCAGTTTTACGTGTCCGAGCCGGACGACAACGAGGCGTTTGTGGTGCGCGGCTGGGCTTATATAGAGGATATGGACGCCGCGCAGAGCGCCATCTACCTGGCCGTATTGCCCAAATACGGCGTGGACAACCGCTTTTATTCGGTGTTTGTGGAATCGGGTTCCACCGGTATCGTTCACGACCCGGCTACCGGCTCCAATCTGGACCGGGCGGACTTCCGCGCCGCGGTCAGCGTTGAAACCTTTGCCGACGGCGAATACAAACTGGGCATCGTGGTGCATAACGGCCAGGGTTCAAACTCGGTTGTGGAGGCCTATTGTTCGCTGGACGAAAAATACAACTTTGTTGTAGAAGGCGGGAAAATCGTCGGATAAACGCAAGTGTGCAAAATAAAACGGCGCGCGTCCATCGCGCCGCCGGTAAGGCGGCGAAGAAACGCGCACCGTTTTTTGCGTACCGCTTATTCGCCCAACAGCTTGCCGGCCATCTCGTCCAGCCAGTTGCCGTCGAAAAGCTCGATCATGCCCTTGTCGCAGGCGGCGGCCAGCTTCGTATCCATGGGCAGGCGCGCCGTAAGCGATATGCCGTACTGGGCGGCGATCTCGTCTATGTGGCTGGGCCCAAAGGGCTCGAAACGCTTGCCGCAATCCGGGCAGGTGAAATAGCTCATGTTCTCAACCAGGCCCAGCACCGGCACATGCATAAGCGAGGCCATGTTGACCGCCTTTTTCACGATCATGCCCACCAGTTCCTGGGGCGAGGCCACGATGATGACGCCGTCCAGCGGGATGGACTGGAACACCGTCAGCGGCACGTCGCCCGTTCCCGGAGGCATGTCCACAAACATGTAATCCACGTCGTGCCAGATTACGTCGGTCCAGAACTGTTTTACCGTACCGGCGATAATCGGGCCGCGCCACACGACCGGATCGCTCTCGCCTTCCAGCAGCAGGTTAATGCTCATAACCTCAATGCCGGTTTTGGTGTTGACCGGGAAGATGCCCTCTTCGCTGCCGGTCGCCTTTTCGGTCAACTGAAACATGCGGGGGATGGAAGGCCCCGTGATATCGGCGTCCAGAATCGCGGTTTTGAAACCCTTGCGCTGTGAAAGCACGGCCATAAGCCCGGTCACCAGCGATTTGCCGACGCCGCCCTTGCCGCTGACCACGCCGATTACCTTGCGCACGTGGCTCAGTTCGTTGGTCTTTTCAATCAGGCTTTCGGGATTGCGGCTGGCGCAATTTTCCGAGCAGCTGGAGCAATCGTGCGAGCATTCCGACATAGATATCTACCTCCAGAAACAATTTGGCTTACATGACTTGCGCGCCTTACGGCGTATAAAATCCATACGCGCCCGGCGATATATTCACCGGGCGCGCAGCGTGCATCTTATGGACACTTAGGCGCCTATATTATTATATCCCGATCAGGGCGCTTGTCAACGCCCCTTTGTTTATGTTTACGGCATCATAAGGGATTCTTTATTGGTCATAAATTCCCGTACCAGAGAAGGGTCGGCCTGTTCCGCGTCGGAATCGCCGTCGTAATTTTCGCCGTCCACAAAAGGCTCGGTATCCGCGTCGCTAGTGGTTTCGTCCTCGGAATACCAGTCCTCCGCGGGCATATCGCCCTCGTAGAGCGAGTCGTCGCTGTCGCCGTCGATTACGTCGTAATCGTCTTCAAAATCGGCGTTACCGTCGCTATAGGACTGATCGTCGGTATAGAACTCGTCTTCCGGCAGGTCAAAGCCGTCCATCGTGCCCAAACCGGGATCATCGTAACCGGTATAGTCGGTACCCGCCACCTGGCCGGGCAATACCTCTTCTCCGGTCAAGGCATGCCACGCCCACTGCGAAAGCTCGTTGATAATGTTGGGGTTGCGCGTATACTGGTATACTTCGAAGGCAAGCACGCCGATATTCAGCGCCAATGTAAGCGAAGCGAATATGACGAAT
>CAWVLE010000298.1:0-6624 GCA_963929805.1 uncultured Eubacteriales bacterium
TCTGGCGCTGCCCGGGATTTCCATCGCAATTTCTTCGGTGGGTACCATTATGCGCTATACCCGGTCCACCATGCTTGAAACCATACGTCAGGATTACATCCGTACAGCCCGCGCGAAAGGTCTGAAGGAGCGCGTAGTCGTGGTGCGCCACGCGCTGAAAAACGCGTTGATCCCCATCGTTACGGTCATCGGCATGGAGCTGGGCGGTCTGTTTGGCGGATCCGTGTTGACGGAAACCATATTTGCCTGGCCGGGCATCGGCAAATATGTGGTAGACGGGATCAACAATTCGGACTATGCGGTCGTGCAGGGCGGGTGCATGTTGGTGGCCATTATCGCGGTCCTGATGAACCTGGTGGTAGACCTGCTGTACGGCACGTTGGATCCGCGCATTCGATATTAATGGTAGAGGAGAACGGCGATGCAAAATACGACATATGAAAACGAAGCCCAGTTTGAGAAGCCGTCGTCCTTATGGCGCGATGCGCTCAAGCGATTTTATAAAAATAAGACCGCCGTTGTGGCGCTCGTCATCCTTGCCATTATGGTGCTTGCGGCTATATTTGCCGGCGTATTGACGCCATACGGCCCTTATGAGTCCGATTTGACCCAGGTGAAGGTAGGGCCCAGTTGGGCGCATCCCTTTGGCTGTGACGAAAACGGCCGCGATATTTTAACGCGCATTCTGTACGGCGCGCGCATTTCGCTTTCCGTAGGAATTATTACCGTGTTGATATCCACGGTAATGGGGTCGATCATTGGGATTACTTCCGCCTATTATGGCGGAGTGGTAGACGCGCTATTGAGCCGCCTGATGGAGATGATTCAATCCTTCCCCAGCATTCTGCTCGCGATTATATTTATGAGCGTCTTTGGGCGCGGCATTGAAAACGCCATTATCGCCATTGCTATCGTCAGCGTTCCGGGCCCGGCGCGAATCATCCGCTCCTCTGTGTTGTCCACAAAGGAAAACGATTATGTGACGGCCGCCGACGCCATCGGCTGTTCGGACGCGCGCATTATGTTTAAGCACATCCTGCCCAACATATTGGCTCCCATTATCGTCAACGCCACGATGAGCGTTTCCGGTTCGATCCTGTCGCTGGCTTCTCTGGGTTTCCTGGGTCTGGGCGTTCAGCCGCCCACGGCTGAGTGGGGCTACATGCTTTCCTCTGGCCGCAACTACATCTTCTCGGCGTCTCATATCATTACCTTCCCCGGCCTGGCCATCGCGTTGACCGTGCTTTCGTTCAACCTGTTGGGCGACGGCCTGCGCGACGCGCTCGATCCCAGATTGAAGGAGGCGTAATTAATGGGCACGCTACTTGAAGTCAAGCACCTGGTTACCCAGTTTAAGGTAGACAAAAACAAGATCATCAACGCGGTGGATCATTCCAGCTTTACCATCAACGATGGCGAAACGCTGGCCATTGTGGGCGAATCCGGATCGGGCAAGAGCGTAACGGCGCTGTCCATTATGCAGCTTGTTCCCAACCCGCCGGGCCACATCGAAAGCGGCGAGATCATCTTTCAGGGCAAGGATCTGCTGAAGATGAACAACAGCCAGATCCGCAGCATACGCGGCAACCAGATTTCCATGATCTTTCAGGAGCCGATGACCTCGCTCAACCCGGTGTACACCATCGGCCAGCAGATTACCGAATCTATCCGCCTGCACATGCATTTAAACAAAAAGGATGCGCAGGACCGGGCCGTTGAGCTATTGCGCAAAGTGCAGATACCCGACGCGGAAAAGCGGCTTAAGACCTATCCGCACCAGTTGTCGGGCGGTATGCGCCAACGCGTAATGATCTGCATGGCGCTAAGCTGCGCGCCCAAGTTGCTCATCGCCGACGAGCCTACGACCGCGCTGGACGTGACCATACAGGCGCAGATTTTGGATTTGATCCGTTCGCTGAGCGCCAGCGAAGGCACATCGGTGCTGTTTATCACCCACGATCTTGGCGTGGTTGCGGATATCGCCCAACGCGCAATCGTCATGTACGCGGGCTGCGTAATGGAGATGGGCGAGGTACGCGCCATGTTCCGCAATCCGCTGCACCCCTATACGCAGGGGCTGCTCAAGGCGATTCCCAAGCTTTCCATGCCGCACGGAGAAAAGCTTTACACCATTCGCGGCATTGTGCCCGATCTGTCCATGCTGCCCAAGGGCTGTGTGTTCAGCACGCGCTGCGACAAGTGCCTGGAGGTTTGCAGGGAAAAACGGCCGCCGCTTCGCGAAATGGAAGACGGCCGGCGCGTACGTTGCTTCCTGGCGGAAGGAGGAACAATCGTTGACGAATAATCAAAACGCTCTGATGACTGTGGAGAATCTGAGCAAACACTTTATCTCCAAATCCAGCAAAATCGGCGAAAAGCCTTTGATCGTCAAGGCCGTCAACAATGTGTCCTTCTCCATAATGGAAAAAGAGACGCTGGGCCTGGTGGGAGAATCCGGTTGCGGAAAATCCACCACCGGCCGCCTGCTGATCCGCCTTTTGGATCCTACCGAGGGACGAATCCTGTACAAGGGCCAGGATATTTCCGGCCTGAAAGAGAAGGAGCTGCGCAACCTGCGCAAGGAATTGCAGATCATATTCCAGGATCCCTTCTCCTCGCTGAATCCGCGCATGACCTGTCTGGATATCATTACCGAGCCCTTGCTGATCCACACGAAGATGAAGCGCAAAGAGCGCGAAGAGGCCGGTTACGAGCTGCTCAACTACGTCGGCCTGCCCAAGCAGTATGCGCGGCGTTTCCCGCACGAGTTTTCCGGCGGCCAGCGCCAGCGCATCGGCATCGCCCGCGCGCTTTCGGTAAAGCCCAAGTTCATCGTGTGCGACGAGCCGGTTTCGGCGCTGGACGTGTCGGTACAGAGCCAGGTGCTAAACCTGATCAGCCAATTGCAGCGCGATTTTAACATCACCTATCTGTTTATCGCGCACGGGCTGAACGTGGTAAAATATATTTCCGACCGGGTGGGCGTAATGTATCTGGGCTCCATCGTAGAGCTTGCGGCCTCGGAAGAGCTTTACCACCGCCCGCTGCATCCCTACACGCAGTCGTTGATTTCGGCCATACCCGATACGGATGTGGACAATCGCCGCCAACGCATCATTTTGGAAGGCGACGTGCCTTCGCCTTCGCACCTGCCGACCGGTTGCCCGTTCCACACGCGTTGCCGGTTCTGCAAGGAGATTTGCGAAAACACGGTGCCCACCTTCCGCGAGGTGGAAGCGGGCCACTTTGTCGCCTGCCACAACATTTAATTTCCCGTTCTGGCGTAGCGAGCCGAATTACGTTTCCATGGCGCGATGGAAATTTTCGGTTGCATACGCGCAATGCAAAGCGGAGCTTTTCCCATTACGGGAAAGGCTCCGCCGTTTTTATGTTTATTTTCGCCGCGCATTTTTCAGGGATGCGGGTCTATCCGGTTTAGGCGTTGAGCGGGCCGCATCAGGCCTCGGGCCGCGGGATGCGCCTTTGTATTTGCCACACGGCCACGGCCATAAGCGATTCCATCGCCGCGGTAAGCAAAAGCAGGTATTGCTTGTTAATCAATTCGGCGCCAAGCAGGCTGAAGGTGAGGCCTTCCGTTGCGCCGATAAAGCTTCTTCCGATATACACGCCCAGCAACGCGCCCAGGTTACACATGGTGGAATAAAAGCCGATGTACACCGTCTGCTTTTTCTGGGGCAGATTGCAAAAAGGGATACCGGCAAAGGCCAGATTGATACCCACCGACATCACAAAGCACACCACCGCCGAGACCGGGTAGAGAAAAATCGTCTCCTTGGTGACAAAGCAGTAGCCCACCAGGTGAAACACGTAGACCGCCAGCGCCAGATACAGCGTTTTAAACCAGCTGAAGCGGCTAAGCACGCGGCTCCACAGCGGGGCGAGCAGCATGACGATGGGCACATTCAGGAAATTGACCAACATGAGATAGGAATAAGATACTTCCACGTTTTTAAGCAGATAGGCCGTGTAGTAAGGGCCCGGGATGTTCGCGGTCAGGTTCCACATAAACGCCACCGCGACCGTACACAGATACAGGCGCTGCTTAAACGGGGAGACGATCAGTTCTTTAAGCGTAAAACGCGAATTGTCGCTTTCGTACGGATATTCGCTGATGTGGCAGTACTGCCACGTATCAAAGGCGGCGAAAGCCAGCGCCGCTATGCGCAGGCTGAGCAGGCCCTGATACTCCATCCCCCACTGTTTAAACGCATCCACCAGCGCGCCTGTAGCCAAATTGATAAGCGCCACCACGATGCCGTTTGTCATGTTCAGGCGCGAATAAAAACTGTTGCGCACGCGCGGCGGAATGGATTGCAGATGCCACACCGTAAG
Organism: uncultured Eubacteriales bacterium; assembly: GCA_963929805.1. GTDB lineage: Bacteria > Bacillota > Clostridia > Christensenellales > Aristaeellaceae > CAWVLE01. The sequence continues at coordinate 4,354 of CAWVLE010000298.1, forward strand.
CCCGGGCGAGATAAAGGCGTTAAGCGCGTTGACCGCCAGCGTTACAAAAAACAAAATGACCAGCTTGGATTGATAGGCTACGGGAAAGATGGGGATCAGGCCTACGATTAGCATGTTAAGCGCCATCATCACGGCGCGCAGGACGGTCAGAAGCGTTCTGCGCCGCGGGAAGCGCTCCAGCAGCAGCGGCGCAAACATCTGCAAGATGTTCGTGGCAAACGGCACCATGGTCATAAGCCCCATAAACGCGTCGTCCACGTTCATCAAAAGCAGCAATCCCGTGTAATAGCTGCCGCCGATCATATTGGTCCATATGTTGGTAGAATAGGTACACCCCATCAACCGCGCGCGGTCGATGGAGGGCTGGTCGCCTTGCATATACCAGCCTTCCTGGTAATACCTGCGCAGTGCCCTGCCGGTATGGCCAAGGTCAATGCGTGCGAAATGCTCTGGAATGCCGCGCAGAAAAAATTTCTTCATAGCGCCACACCATGTACGCCATCCTGAATGGATGCGCATACCCCTCTTAAGCAATTGGCCTTTGAGTTTAGAAGATTATAGCACGGCCGGGCGCGGCTTTCAAGCCCTTTTTTCGCGCCCGATCAGACAAATTTTTCGGCCGGATCGGGCGCTAACCGGCACCCGCGTCCATGGAATTTGCGCGGCCGGGGCGGCGTATTTTGGTTGACGGCCCGCGCGCGAAATGCTATAATGATTTAGATGGGCTGTCTCAAGGCCAGCTGTGCCGGCTGAAGCCGGCGGTTATTTACGCATATCACGCAAACAGTTAAATGGATATCGCGAAGGTATCGGTATCTCTGAAGGGATACGGGTATCTTTTTGCGCGCCGGCGGCGCTTGGCATATGCCTGTTTGCCGCCGCAGGATACGGGCGAGAATGCCCGTAGGGGCGCGCGCAGACAAAATCAACGATAAGAGGGATTGGACATGAGACAGAACTCCATCAAAGTACGCAAACTGGCTTTTTCCGCGCTGTATCTGGCCATCGCGCTGGTGCTTCCCTTTCTGACGGGGCAGATTCCCGAAATCGGCAGCATGCTTTGCCCCATGCACATCCCCGTGTTGCTATGCGGGTTTATGTGCGGCTGGCCCTGGGGGCTGGCGGTTGGGTTTATCGCGCCGCTATTGCGCTCGCTGACGCTGGGCATGCCGCCAATGTTTCCTACCGGAATAGCCATGGCCTTTGAGCTGGCGGCCTATGGCGCGGTATCCGGTGTGGCGTACAGACTGCTCCCGCGCAAAAAGGCGTATGTCTATGTCGCGCTGGTAATCGCTATGGTTTGCGGCCGCGTGGTATGGGGCGTGGTACGCTATCTGATCGCCGGGCTGCAAAGCACTTCGTTCACGCTGGAGGCCTTCTGGGCCGGGGCGATCACTACCGCCATACCGGGCATTATTTTACACATCGTGCTGATCCCGCCGCTGGTTATGCTGCTTAAGCGCGCAAAGCTGGTGTTTGAGGATTAAGTTTTCCGCGCCGCGAGGGAAGGAGCGCCTTATAATGGATTTTGGCCAATGCGTAGCCGAGCAAATCGCCCGCCATCCGTCCATGACGCCGCAGGACCTTATCAAGCTGTGCTATCAGGCGGCCTTTGGCGCGGAACACCTGTTAAGCGACCCCGCGCGCGCCGCGCGCATGCTGGACGCGGAGTTTGATCAGACGCCCGCTTTGCCTCAAGCGCGGCTGTGCGAAATGATTTCGCCCGACGTCTACCGCGTAAATCTGGCCGCGTGGAAGGCGCGTCAACTGCCGCTTAACTGGCTATCGCACATGTTTACCCATCCCTCCAACGCGCCGCGCGGCGGCGAGGCGCTGCTTTTGCGCTATCTGGAGGCGGCTGGGCAGGTAGTGGACGCGGGCGGCGCGCCCTTTGACGGCGTCCAGTGGCGGCGCTGCCTTGCGCAATACGGCGCGGGCGGCATGGGGCCGGTTCATCACACGCAGGCCTACCGCGAGGCGGAGCGGCCCGCTTACCGCGTCGTTTCCGGCGCTATGGCGCGTCTGTTGCCCATACTTAAACGGGCGGCGCGCCTTCCGCAGACCGGCGCCGCGCGCGTGATCGCCATAGACGGGCGCGCGGCCGCGGGCAAGACCACGCTGGCCCAGCACCTGAGCGGCGTATTAGAGGCGGACGTAATACACATGGACGATTTCTTTTTGCCGCCGGCGCTAAGGACGCAGTCGCGGCTTTCTCAGCCGGGCGGAAACGTACACTACGAACGCTTCGCGCAGGAGGTTTTGCCCTATCTG
>CAWVLE010000299.1:0-7463 GCA_963929805.1 uncultured Eubacteriales bacterium
GCCTATCTGAAAATTACTAACCGGCCAGAGGGTGGCCCATTTTTATGCGCTTGCTCAAAAGGCCGCGTTCAGGTAAAATAAAGATGCCGTCATACCTCAACATGTGATTTGGAGGAATGAAAAATGGATATCTACGCAAAGCTTGAACAGCTTAACCTGACCCTGCCCGACCTGCCCCCGCGCGGCGGCATCTATAAGCCCGTAAAACAGGTGGGCAATTTGCTGTACGTGTCCGGTCAGGGCGCAACGGTCAAAGGCGTGCCGGCTGTCACCGGGCATGTGGGCGCCGAGCGCACCGTGGAAGAGGGACAGCAGGCCGCGCGGCTGTGTACGCTTAACTGCCTGTCCACGCTGCAGGATTATCTGGGCGATTTAAACCGCATTCAGTCGCTGGTGAAAATTTTGGGCTTCGTTTCCAGCGCCGCGGGCTTTAACCAGCAGCCCAAGGTAATCGACGGCGCCTCCGCGCTGATGCGGGATTTGCTGGGCGAGGACGCGGGCGTGGGCGCGCGCTCGGCCATCGGCGTAAACGAGCTGCCCGGCGGCATCAGCGTGGAGATAGAATTTATATTTGAAATCCGGTGACGCGTATGATTTCGTATTGCTTTGAGGGGATGGACAAAGTTCCTTCCCCCGCCCTGATTTATTACCGGGACCAGATACTGAAAAATACCGGCGCGGCCATTGAAATCGCCGGCGGCGCGCACCGGTTATGGCCCCACGTCAAGACCCACAAGATGCGCCAGATTATCGGCATGCAGCTTAAGGCGGGCATAGAACGCTTTAAATGCGCCACCTATGCCGAGGCCAGGCTGACCGCGGAGTGCGGCGCGAAGCACGTGCTGTGGGCCTATCCCATCGTGGGCCCCAACGCTGGCCTGTTCTTACGTCTGGTTAAGGATTATCCCCAGTGCGTCTTTTACGCGCTGGCGGACAGCCTGGGCGCGTTAGGCGGCCTGAGCCGGGCCGCGCAGGCGAACGGACTGCGCGTAAACGCGCTTTGCGACGTCAACCCGGGCATGAACCGCACCGGGCTTTCGCCCGAGGATCTGCCCGCCTTTTACCGCGCGGCGCGGGATCTGCCCGGCGTCCGCCTGCGCGGGCTGCACATATACGACGGGCACATACACGACGCCGCGCCGGACGGGCGCGCCCGCCACGCCGCGCAGGCCGTGGCCGGGGCGATTGAGGCGCGCGGCCGCCTGCTGCGCGAAGGCTTTGACGCGGGCATACTGATACTGGGCGGCACGCCTACGTTTCCCTGCCACGCCGCCGTAGCGGACGCCTTTTTGTCGCCGGGCACGCTGTTTGTGTCGGACGCCGGCTACCAACGCGCCTTTCCCGACATCGGCGTAATCCCCGCGGCGGCCGTGCTAACGCGCGTGATTTCGCACCCCGGGGACGGCCTGTTTACGCTGGACGCCGGGCACAAGGCCGTCTCTTCCGATTCGTCCCCGCGCGGCGTGCTGGTGGGCTACGAGGACAAATGCGAGCCCGTGCTGGTAAGCGAGGAGCACTGGGTATTTAAAATGAAGCCCGAATTTCGCGACCAGCGCCCCGCCATCGCGCAGGCGCTGTTTGTCATCCCCGCCCACATCTGCACCACCACCTATCTCTACGACGCAGCCTACGTGTGTTCCGGCGGCCGTCTGACGGATATATGGCCGGTGGCCGCGCGCGCCCGGGTGGGCGATATCAATTTATCAGAGGTGCTCTCATGCGGTTGTTGATTCAAAACGGACGCCTGATCGACGGCAGCGGCGCGCCCGCGCGCGCGGGCGGCGTGCTGGTGGAGGACGAACGTATCGCGGCCGTGGGCGAGATTCCGCCCGGACCGGACATGCAAATATGGGACGCGGCGGGGCGCGCCGTATGCCCCGCCTTTGTGGATATCCACCGCCACCTGGACGCCAAGCCGCTTATGCACGGCGAAATGGCGGCGGAGCTGCGCCAGGGCATCGCCACGGCGGTGGCCGGAAACTGCGGTTTTTCCCTCGCGCCGGTTAGCGGCCCCTTTGCGGCGGTCAAGCGGGAAAACGACCTGCCCATTCTGGGCGGCTACCCCGACGCGTGGCGCATGAGCTTTGCCCAATACATGGACGAATTGGAGCGCAGCCGGCCCGGCGTAAACGTGGCCGCGCTGATCGGCATGGGCGCGATCCGCATTTGCCTAAGCGGCTTTTCCAGCGCGCCGCTTACCCCGGATCGGCTGGACGGCGCGCGCGGCATGATACGCGACGCGCTGAGCGCCGGAGCGGCGGGCGTTTCGGCGGGCATTATGTATCTGCCCGAATTTTACACCACCCGCGCGGAATACGCCGCCATGCTCGCCCCGCTTGGCCGGGCGGGCAAGCCGTTGGCCGTACACATACGCGGCGAGGGCGACTCCATGGTGGACAGCGTGGCCGAGGCGATCGCCATCGCGCGCGACGCCCAGTGCCCGCTTCAGATCAGCCATTTCAAATCCTGCGGCGCGCGCAACTGGAGGCGCGAGATCTATCGCGCCATAGACCTGATCGAACGCGCGCGCGCGCAGGGCCAGGACGTAAGCGTGGATTTTTATCCGTACACCGGCGGTTCCACCGCGCTGACCACCATGCTGCCGCCCGCCTTTGTGCGCGGCGACATGCGCGGCGCGCTTGATCGGCTGGGCACGAAATCGGGCGTGGACGAACTGCGCGCGCTGTGCGCGCTTACCTATCCCGATTGGGACAATTTCGCCCTGACGCTGGGCTGGGAGCGCATACTGATCTCGGCCGTGGCCCTGCCCGAAAACCGGAAATTTCTGGGCCTTTCGGTTACCGAGGCGGCCGGGCGTTTCGGCTTTGACGGGCCGGTCGAACTGGCCGCCCACCTGATGCACACCGACGGCGGGCGCACCTGCATTATCAATCTGTCCATGGACCCGCAGGACGTGGACGAAATAGCGCGGCTGCCCTACTCCATCGTGATTTCCGATTCCATTTACGCCGATACCGACACGCCCCATCCCCGGCTGTACGGCGCGTTTGCGCGATTGATAAGCGATTTTGTGCGCGAGCGGGGCGTGCTTTGCCTGGAACAGGCCGTGCGCAAAATGACCAGCCTGCCCGCCGCCCGCATGAACCTGCGCGGCCGCGGCGCGCTCAAAGCGGGCAATTTTGCCGACATTGTGGTTTTTGATCCCGAAAAAACCGGCTCCGACGCCACCTACGCCCAGCCCGCGCGCTATGCCCACGGCGTTGCGCTTATGCTGATTAACGGCCGGGTTCGGGTGCGGGAGGACCGCCTGAGCGGCGAACCGTCCGGCCGGGCGATCCGCGTATAGTTTAGCCCCGTTGCTTTTTCCCGGCGGCGCGATGCGCGCGGCGGTTGGAACAAGGAGTGAATCAGGTTGAGCATTACCGTGGCGGACGTACTTAAGCTGCCCTCCATGCGGGGCGCGAAGGTGCTGGGCGGCGAAAAGGGAATATCGCGGGTGGTATCCTCCATTTCGGTGCTGGAATACGCGCAGATCAATTCGATGCAGACCCGGCTTTTCAAAAACATCGACTTTGTGGGCAACGAGCTGGCCATCACCGGCTTTTTAAACAACCCGGACGACGTGCCCCTGCAATGCGCCAACATACGGCGCATGGCCGAGGTGGGCGAGGTGGGGCTGATTTTATTCTATGTGGGCGTGGTAATGAAGCGGGTGGATCAGCGGCTGATCGACCTGGCGGACGAGCTGGACTTTGCGCTGATTTGCATGCCGCAGGGCCAGCTGAACCAGCGCTACAGCGAGGTAATCTGCGAGGTGATGGAGCTGATCCACCGCGACCAGATGGCCGGGGCCGGCCTGGTGAGCGAGCTGCTTGAACAGGCCGCCAGCCTGCCCGCGCACCAGCGCACGGTGGACAGCATGCTGCGCATGCTGGCGGACCGGCTGCGCGCCTCGGTGGTATTGATGGACGCCTCGCGCAGGGTGCTTGGCGAGGCGGCCTGGCCCCGCGCGTTCGACCCGGCCATCAAGCGCGAGCTGACGTACGCGGAGTTTCCCAAGCCCTCCTGCTGGAAGCGCCATGAAGCGCTGGATATAAGCATCTACCGCGACACGATACAGACCCAGGACGGCCACGCCATGCAGTTTTTAATCTTTCGCGAGGGCGAAGCGCTGGACGTGGTGCTCACCCGCCAGGCGGTGGAGGTGGTGCAGCTGGCGGTGCGCATCTGGTCGGGCCAGCACGACCAGATCGTAATCGGCGAGCTGGTGCGCGCCATTTTGCAGGACGAGCCCATGAAGATGCGCCGCCTGGCCGATATCTTTCACGTGGATATCGCCTCGCTCAATTCCATGTGGCTGCTCAGCGGCGCCGGCCCCGCCGACCGGGCCGGGCTGTGCGAAATGATAGAGGACGTGTGCCGCGATACCCGCGCCTATTCGCCCGCCACCATCGCCGATATCTACGCGGACGAACTGGTGCTTTTCATGACCGGGCCGGGCAGCATGCAGGAAGTTACCGCCCTGACCGGCGCCATCGGCGCGGAATTGGAAAGGCGGGGCGTTCGCGCCACCCTCACCCGCTGCCACGCGCTGAATACCACCACGCGCGTGCGCGAAGCCTTCCTGTGCCATCAGGCCGGGCTTAACGGCGCCATGAAGATATTTCCCGGCCAGTGGGTGTTTACCCTGGAACAGATACGCTTTGCCGTAAAATGCCAAAAGTGCGTGGAGCAGGGCGAACAGGCCGTGGAGGAGGCGCTGCGCTGCGTAAGCGCGCTGCGGCCGGACGGCGAGGACACCGGCCTGCTGCCCACGCTGGAGTGCTTTTTGCTGGACGCCGGGTTAAGCGTAGCCCGCACGGCGCAAAAAATGTTTCTGCACAAAAACACCATCAAATACCGTTTGCAGCGCATCAGCGACCGTCTGGGCTTTACGCCGGGCGATTTTCCCGATAGTATGGATCTGTATACCGCCTGCGCGCTCAGCCGGCTGCTCAGCCAGGATTGACCATTTTGTTCTTTTGGCCAAACATATTTGCCGTACAGCCGCGTTTTTTTCTGGTTAAAAACAAACCTTCCCGCGCTTTCAAGGTATTTATGACGGCCATTCGCGCGCGTATTTGTCCAAACGGACAAACGAATCGCTCGTTTTTTCTGCCTTGCGGATAAATACTTCCCCGCCATAATTGTATATAATTTGCGTATTCCAAATCGGTTTACGCCGGATATACAAAGGGAGAGGTATCTATGAGTGAAAAGACGACGGGCTTTGAAATCCGCTCGGACCAGCGCCAGAGCTGGACGAGTATCGCCATGGTATGGGCGGGCGGCATGATCTGCGTGCCCTGCCTGATGATTGGCGGCGTGCTGGTAAGCGGCGGGCTCAGCTTTGCGCAAATTGTGCTTTCCGTGCTGCTGGGCTACGGCATGATCTGCGCTTACATGATCTTTATCGGCATGCAGGCCTGCGATACCGGCCTGCCCGTTTCCGTAATGGCCAGCGGCTCGCTGGGCGAAAAGGGCGCGCGCTACATTATAAGCCTTATACTGGCCATCGCCTGCGTGGGCTGGTTCGGCATCCAGTCGGCGGTGTGCGGCAGCGCCTTCGCCTCCATGGGCGCGAACATGCTGGGCTATGAATCGGCCAGCGGCACGGCGGTTACCGTCTGCTCGATCGTCTGGGGCGCGGTCATGCTGCTGACCGCCTGCCTGGGCTTTAAGGGGCTTAAGTGGCTTAACTACATCGCGGTGCCCGCGCTGGTGGTGGTGTGCCTGTACGGCATCATCGCCAGCATGGTCAAAAACGACGGCGGCGCGATGCTGGCGGCCTACAACCCGCAGGTATCCAGCGGGCTGGTGTTCGGCATGAGCATGGTTGTGGCCTCCTTTGCGCTGGGCGGGCTGATCTCCGCGGACTACTGCCGCTTTGCCCGCACGCGCGGCGACGTGGTAAAATCCTCCATACTGGGCGTAATCCCGGCGGGCCTGTTCATGCTGCTTACCGGCGGCGTGATGAGCATCGTCACCGGGCAGTACGATATCAGCGCCATTTTGTCCAGCCTGGGCGTGCCCTTCTTTGGCCTTTTGGCGCTGGTGCTGGCCACCTGGACCACCAACGTAACCAACGCCTACTCCGGCGGCCTGGCGCTGTCCAACCTGCTGGGCTTTGACGAGAGCAAATTTAAATTGACCACCGGCGTGGCGGGCGGCATCGGCACGTTGCTGGCGGCCTTCGGCGTGCTGAGCAAATTTGAAACCTTTTTAAGCCTGATGTCCGCGCTGCTGCCCCCGCTGGCCGGCGTAATCATCGCCAATTACTGGATTACCTGCCGCGGCTCCAGAGAGCGCTTTAAGATTCAAAGCGGCGTGTATATGCCCGGGTTGGTCTCTTATCTGGTGGGCGCGTTTATCGCCTGCCTGACGGGAGGCACGTTCGCCTCCTTCCCCGGCCTTGGCTGGCTGAACTGGCCCTTCTTTGTGGGCCCGGTAAACGGTATCGTGGTGTCCCTGGTGCTGTACGCCATTTTGGAAAAGGCCGCCGGGGCCAAATCCGGAAAATAAAAGCGCGCGCCGCCGGCGGTCCACTTTCCCGCCGGCGGCGGAGCATGATTTTTTACTGTGACGAGGTGAATTCGCTTGAGGAAAATCGGACTTCAAGAAATCGAGGATATCGCGCTGGGCGCGGCGCTGTTGGGCGCGGGCGGCGGCGGAGACCCCTACATAGGCAAACTGGTGGCCATGGGCGCGGTGCGCGAATGCGGAAAAGTGACGCTGATCGACCCGTCCGAGGTGCCGGACGACGCGCTGATTATGCCCATCGCCATGAGGGGCGCGCCCACGGTGCTGTGCGAAAAGGGCATCGGCGCCATGGAATACAAGCGCATTTTCGACATGGTGCGCCGCTATTTCGGGCGCGAGGTGTTCGCCACCATGCCCATGGAGGCGGGCGGCGTAAACTCCATGCTGCCCATCGCGGCGGCGGCGCGGCTGAACCTGCCCATGGTGGACTGCGACGGTATGGGCCGCGCGTTTCCGGAACTGCAAATGGTCACCTTCACCATCGGCGGCGTTTCGGCCACGCCCATGGCGCTGACCGACGAAAAGGGCAACAGCGTCATATTTGAAACCATCACCAACAAGTGGACCGAGGAGCTGGCCCGCTCGGTCACCATGGCCTGCGGCGGCAGCGTCACCGTGGCGCTGTACGTAATGGAGGGCAAGACGCTTAAGCAGTTCTCCGTGCAGGGCATCGTCAGCCGCAGCGAGGCGTTGGGCAAGGCCATACGCAACGTGAAAAACGCGGTGGACGAAACCCCGGAGCAGAGCTTTTTGCGCTTTTCCGAGGGAATCAAGCTGTTTAAGGGCAAAATTTGCGACGTGTTGCGCACCACCGACGGCAAATTCAACTTTGGCAAAATCCAACTGGAGGGCATCGGCGAGTACAAGGGCCGCCGGGGCGAGGTTACCTTCCAAAACGAAAACCTGTGCGCCAGCGTGGACGG